>JBCDHV010000359.1:0-4677 GCA_038749615.1 Bacteroidota bacterium | reverse complement strand
GGTAAAAAACTCAGGGTCTTCGTCGAGCCCTGGCAGATCGAACGGCGTATCGAGATCATGCGCGAGGTAGACGTAGGAGAGCGCCTCGGCCTGCTCACGGGTAAAGAGGGGCGCAGCCGTGGTCGATCCTTCGAGGACGCGCCGGCGCTGAAGCTTGGCCGAAGCCGGCAGCAAGATGTCGACGAGCCGGCGCGTCGGCTTGGTCATGTGCACCTTGACATGCGGTTGGCGCTGCACCAGAACCGGCAGTGATCCGATGTGATCGTGGTGGGCATGCGTGATCAGTACGTGATCGAGTGGCCAGTCTGGATGCTTGTCGATCAAGGCAAATTCCGGCAGGGCATCGACCCCTTCTTCCTCTGGGTCCATACCGGAATCGAGCATAATCCCGGTGTCGTTGATCTTTAGATAATGACAGCTAGCTCCGATATCCTCTGAACTTCCTAATCCTACGTATAGCATTCGCTGAGCGTGCGTTGTAAGGTTGAGGTGCAACTGGCCTCGTATTCCAGCGCGTGACCTCTGCCACCTCTCGGTTGCACGAAAGGTAGCCTCCCAAATGTGTGTCTAAACAGGGATGAACCCTGAGGCTACGTACGAGTGCCCCTGCTTGCACGTATTCGACGTTTCTGCGCATTGCGTAGCCACGTTTTTGCCCCAGGCTAAGTAATTCCATCTATGCTGCCCCTTTCGGTGCCACCCCGTGAGATCGAGGCCACGCTGTGGACCACTGGCCAGACTCGCATCGCTGGTGTGGACGAGGCCGGGCGTGGATGCTTGGCCGGGCCTGTGGTAGCAGGTGCCGTGGTTTTGCCTCCTGGGCTTCGGATCGAGGGCGTACAAGACAGCAAAGTGCTCTCGCCGGCTCAACGTGAGCGTGCGCTCCGCCACATCCTCTCGGAAGCCGTAGCCGTGGGCATCGGGCTCTGCACCCCGGAGGAAATCGATCAACTCAACATCCTGCACGCTGCAATGGAGGCCATGCGCCGGGCGGTAGAGGCCCTAGACAGCCCCGTCGACGCCGTGCTCGTCGACGGCAACCGCCTCTTCCCTGATCCGCCAGCACCGGCCCAGGCCATCGTCAAGGGCGACCGGCACGTGCACGCCATTGCCGCAGCGTCGGTCGTGGCGAAGGTGACACGAGACCGGATGATGCTCCAGCTCGATAGCGTTGAGCCGGCGTACGGATTCGCCCAGCATAAGGGCTACCCTACCAAGGCGCACTATGCGGCCCTCCACGAACATGGCCCGAGTGCGTTTCACCGCCGTTCGTTCCGGCTGTCATGACGCTCCGAGCGCCTTAGAAGGCGGACGACATCGTCCACGGTTTGGCCAACATGACGGTTGTCGATGTCGACGAGGAGGTGGGCTTGCATGTACGACGGCTCGCGGGCGTCTAGGAGCATGCGGATACGCTGCATTAGCTCGTCGGGCGGGAGGCGTCTGCCTTGGTCGTCGAGCAACATCGGGCGGTGCCGGCTCCGGCGTAGGCGGCGCTGGAGCTCGCTCACGGACGCGCGCAAATACACGACCGTGCCGGCTTCCAGGATCATCCGGGCATTGGCTTCCTGCGCCATCGCTCCCCCTCCCAGGCTGACCACGTGCGCGGTCCACTGCGTCGTTTCTTCCAGTACGCGCCGTTCGGCCTCGCGAAACGCCCCCTCTCCTTCGGCAAGAAAATAGGCCCGGATCGGCATCCCAAGGTCCGCCTCGATGCGCTCGTCTAGATCGGTGAACTCGTAGCCGAGCACGTTGGCTAGAATGGGGCCAATCGTGCTCTTTCCACTTCCCATGAAGCCGGCGAGATAGATCAGAGAGGGCAAAGCCGGCACGGGTTCTAGGCAGGTAGGTTCACGGGTGGGTAGGATCGTGTTGTAGGCGTGGGGATGCAACCACAACGAGAAGTGGTCGGCCCGTTTTCCCCTGTTCTACAAAAGCACATGTGTAACAATTGAGGGACGTTACACGAACACAAGTACACTTCTCCTCCCTAGCAGCCGCTTCTTATCCATTCCTTCCCTATGCCCGTGTTGGTCCGCTCGATGTCCTGTCTCTCCTTGCTGCCGATGCTGTTTGCCTTGGCCGTACAGGCTCAGAGCGACCGAGCGCCCCACCTGTTCGAACAGATAAGCCGGCACCTCGGCCAGCAAGAACGCACGCTTATCGACATTCGGCACGACCTGCACCGGCACCCGGAGCTCTCGAACGAGGAAGTTCGCACAGCTGGCGTCATCACGGCGCACCTCGAAGGGCTAGGTTTTGAGGTACGCACCGGAGTTGGCGGGCACGGGGTGGTAGGGATGCTCAAGAGTGCGCAGCCAGGCCCCGTCGTTGCGTTCCGGGCAGACATGGACGCCGTGCGCTCGAACGCTCCCGATCCTGTGAACTACCGCTCGGTGGTCCCAGGCATGCGGCATATTTGTGGGCACGATGTCCACGTCGCCGTCGGTCTGGGCATTGCCGAAGCCTTTGCGGCCACTCGAGATGAGTGGCCTGGGACCGTGATGCTCATCTTCCAGCCAGCGGAAGAACGCGGCACAGGCGCCAACGCGATGCTGCGCGACAATGTCTTCGAACCGATGCCGCCGGACGCCATATTTGCGGTCCACACGACGCCCTATCCGGTCGGGACGCTGGCTACTGCTCCAGGAGCCATGATGGCCGGCCGAGCCCTGGTCAACGTGACCCTCCAAGGGCCCGGCAACGTGGAAGAGGCTGCTGCGACCGTCCGGCAAGCCCTGTTGAGCCTGTCTACTGTCCCACCCAACCAAATGATGGACACGGCTCCTCCAGGCTTCATCTTCGTCCAGCTCTTCAACCCGGCCCTGTCGGCTTCCTCCGAGGACGCGGGCTCCTCCAGTGAAGCAACCGTAGGTGGGCAAGTCATGACTCTGGGGGCAGAAGACCGAGCCCGTGCAAAAGCTCTCGCACTAGAGGCCCTCCAGTCTGCCGACCTAGGAGACGCCACGTTGGAGGTGACCTACAATGATCGGTTTCTCGAAGGCGTCACGAACGACAGTGCGCTCGTCGAGTTGGCGAATGCGGCCATCGAAACGCATGTGCCGAGCGTCGATGTGCAGAAGGTGGATGGGGCCATTCCAGTGTTCAGCGAGGACTTTGGGTCGTTTCAGGCCCGTACGCCGGGGATCATGTATTATCTCGGTGTGAGTAACCCGGAAGCCGGCACTGTCGGGATGCCGCATACGCCGAACTACGTGGCTGACGATGCAGCCATTCTGGTGGGCTCTCGGGCCATTACGGCGGCGATGTTGGAACGTCTGATGGCCGAATAGCGTGAGGAGGGGCTGTCCCTTGTACTCCCTACCGCCCCTCACCAGTGCCCACCTACCGGCTTGACATCGAATACGACGGGAGCGCCTTCCACGGTTGGCAGACCCAGCCTGGTCTCACGACCGTCCAGGCTACCATTGAAGCGGCCCTCGCGGTTGCGCTTCGTTGCCCAACGCCGATTGTCGGGTCAGGACGGACGGATGCTGGCGTGCACGCGCGCGGTCAGGTGGCTCACTTTGTTAGCGCGGCGCCTGTAGATTCCCACCGGCTTCAGGGCTCCCTGAATGGGCTGCTGCCGGCCGGCATTGCCATCCTGAACGTGGAGGCAGCCCCGGAAGGCTTCCATGCTCGGTACGGTGCTACGCGCCGGCTCTACCACTACCATGTCGCCACGCAGCCTCGGGCACTGGACCAGTCTACCCGTGTGTTCTTGCGCCCCCCTCCCGTGTTCGAGCGGATGAACGAAGCGGCCCGCCACCTCATTGGTCAGCACGACTTCAACACGTTCTGCCGCACCAAGTCGGACACGCAAAACCGAGTCTGCACCATCGATCGTGCCGTCTGGCTACGCGAAGAACGTGAGGGCGATTGGCGCTTCGAAATCGCGGCAAACCGGTTCCTGCACGGCATGGTACGCGCCATTGTCGGTACGCTGCTAGACATTGGACGCGGGAAACGGACCGTGGACAGTGTACCTGACCTTCTTGCGGCCAAAGACCGCCGTGCAGCAGGGCCGGCTGCACCAGCCCGTGGGCTCGTCCTCCACTATGTTACGTATCCAGGCTCCGGGCCGGCTGATGAACGGTGATGAAAACGGTTAACTCGACGTGTGATATGGAGCTTGTAGTGCGACATGAGCAGGCTAGCCACCAAGCTTACGGCGGCCATTCCCTGATGCCAGCTGGCGTGCGGTCCCTGGCCGTAGCTCTCGTGGCGCTCGCCCTGGTTGGATGCGAACGGCCCTTCATCGAGGAATCTGCCCCAACCATCGAAGTCGTTACACCGGATCCTTCTCAGGTGGTGGTACAACAGACGAACGAGGTAGCGCTGCGGGTGACGTCCTTCCGGGATGTGGACCGAGTAGAAATCCTGGGGTCACCGCTCGCTTTTGATCCGTCAGACCAGCTGTGGAAGGGTCAACTTCAGCTCTTGCGAGGACTGAACCAGTTTCCAATCGCGGCCTTTGACGTGGCCGGCACGGCCGAGCGCGATACCGTCTCGATCGTGTTCTTCCCGTTCGAGTACACGCCCGCGACCTTCCGGTTGCCGGCTCCTGTTGGAGGGCACACTGCCACGACGTTGCGGAACGGAAGCACCTTGATCGCAGGGGGCGCGTCACGGTTGTCACAGGTCGGCTCGGCTGGCCTCGCGTTCTTGCTGGAAACG
>JBCDHV010000358.1:0-4677 GCA_038749615.1 Bacteroidota bacterium | reverse complement strand
GAATACCTAAAGTGCAAAGCGTGCGGTAGCTACAGCATGGTGCCTGTCGAGGTCGAGGTTGAACACGACGAATCCGACGAGCTCCTCAGCACCGAAGAAGACGAGTCACGGTTTTACTCCTGCCACGTGTGTGGAGACAACTGGCTCTCCGTCCGGCACGTCGAATCCGATGGCCAGTGCCAACTGACGTTTGTCCATCAAATGGGCGTCAACCCGACGCTCAAGCGCATCGCGCAGATGCAGACACACATCGTGATGAACAAGGACACCGTCGAAGAGTGGTCCTATTTCGTCGGCGATGACCGGATCGAGGAAGGCGAGTGGTTCGACCGCCTCGATGCCCGCCGGCGGACCCTCAAAGCGATCTGCTCAAATTAGTTGGGCAGTTGGGTAGGACGCTCGCAGGGCTCGCTGTGGTTGGGTGGGCGCTCGCTCCGCTCGTGTGGGAAGTACCACGAGGAACGGTTGAGACGTGGGTTGTCGAGGCAGCCCTCTCGCCTATCAACCCTATCCAGCCGCAGCGAGCCTCGGCGAGCGTACCAAACCCCATTCCCTTTTAGTTGGGCAGTTGGGTAGGACGCTCGCCAGGGCTCGCTGTGGTTGGGTGGGCTCTCGCTCAGGTGGAAAGGTATCAGGGGGAACGGTTGAGACGTGGGTGCCGAGGCATCCCTCTCGCCTACCGCCCCTGTCCAACCGCAGCGAGCCTCGGCGAGCGTCCTATCTACCATCTGCCAACGGCCCGTTCCGCCCTGGCCAGATCCGCCACATCCCAAGGCCGGCGCGGATGGCGATCCACCCGACGGTGATCCACCAAACGAGCGTGAACGCGCCCTCGGCGGACTCGTCGAGAACATACAGGCCGGCAGCTCCGATGAGCGTGGCGAGGACCGTTGCGTTGCGGATATACCGGAAATCGCTGGTGCCCCAATGGACGCCATCGGTGGCGAAGGCGAGGGCGTTGAACGGTTGGGTAAGCGCCGCCAAGGCCCACGCCGGCCCGAACAGCGCCACGGCCGAGGCCGGCACCAACAGATCCGCCACCCAGCGCTCGCCCAGAAGCATCGCGCCGGCCAGCCCGACTCCCGTCGCCAGGCTCCACACCACGGCAACGCCGGCCACGCGCCGAGCGTCTCGGATGGCACCGGCCCCGTAGAAATACCCCACCAAGCTTTGCGCCGTGAGGGCAAAGGCGTCGAGGAAGAGCGCTGTGAAAACCCACACCTGCCGGATGGCCTGATGCGCGGCGCCGGCCTCTGCGCTGATGGTCGTGGCCGAGCGCGTCGCCAGAACGAGGAAGGACAGCAAGAATCCCGTTCGCACGAACAGATCACCGCCGATCCGAAGCAGCTTTCGGATGTCCTCCACCGGCAGCCGAGCGGGCCGGCCCAAGCGTTTCGCCAAAACGCCGACGGCCCACATAGCCCCAAGCCATTGGGCGATCGTGCTCGCGCCGGCTGCCCCTGCCACACCGAGGGCAGGAATCGGACCGTAGCCGAAGATTAGCAACGGGTCGAGGAGGACGTTAAGCGCGTTGACGCCAACGGCGATCCAGAGCGGCGTGCGCATGTCCTGCATCCCGCGCATCGTCCCGAACGCAACCATCGTCACCAGCACCGCCGGCGTCCCGAAAAGGCGCACCCGCATGTACTCGACCGCAGCGGCCGTCACGGCACCCTCGCCACCCATCGCCACCGCTGCCGGCTCTGCGAGTGGAAGGCCTAGGACAATCATCGCCACACCAATCCCGACACCGAGTGCCATCGCCAGCCCGGTGATCTGCCGGGCCCGCACCGTTGCCTCGCCCCCAAAGGCCTGCGCCACCTCCGTCTGCGTCCCAATTCCCAGGAAGTTGAACGCCCAGAATACCCCAGACAACACGATCGTCCCGACGCCCAGGCCGGCGAGTGCCTCTGCTCCCAACTGCGCTACAAACGCGGTATCGACCAACCCCGTCACCGGCTCCGCCACCAGCGAGAACAACACCGGAATGGAGAGCGCAACGAACGTACGGTGAGGCCGCTCGTTGAAACGAACGGCCTCAGGCTGAGGATGTGACGTGGCCATAGATTGGTGCTGTGGTGTACCCCCTAAGATGGCATCTCCAGAAGATGGCATCTCCGGAAGATCGATGCGGCCTAGGTCGCGAATTGCCGGCGCTATGCCGCTTAAGGGGTGCCTATCTCCAGGAGATGCCATCTCCGGAAGATGGCATCTTGCCACCTTTTACCGCGTCACTAGGTCCCACTCGCCGGCTTCGACTTTGTATGCTAGCGACGCGCGCAAATCCAGAGTGAAGATGTGGGCGACGGTAAACTGGATGCCGAGGCCGGCACCCACACTCGTCAGGCCGTCTGCCAGGGTGCTCGTCGCTCCGATGCGCTCGGCGAAGCCGTAGGCGTACAGGGTGTGCAGGACGAACGGAACGGTCAAGAATCCGTCGTCCAGATAGGTCAGGGGGATGCGGGTTTCCAAGCCGCCTTTTACGAACGTACCCTCCCCAAGAAAGACCTCGCCGGCGTAGCCTCGGGGCACGAACGTATCGAGGTTCAGGATGCTGCCTCGGTTCTGCCACAGCAGGCCGCCTCGCAGACGGAGGCTGATGTTGCGCTGCATGAGAATCGGCACATACAGCGATCCGCGCGTCAGCCACGACCGGCCCAGCGACCCGTCGCCCGTCGCGTCCAACTCGGCGAAGGAACTCACGACGAGGCCGGCATTCGGTTGGAGATCGCGGATGTTCTGTTGCAGCTTGTATTGCAGCGTGACCGACGGCGTGAACGTCAGCCGGTTCTGGAAATCGCCGAGGGGATTCGAACGGCCATCGATCCGGCGCACCTGCCGGATTTCGGAGTTGAGACCCAACCGGACGGCAGAAAAGAACACGTTCGACTCTAAGACGACCGGCAAGCCGAGATTCAGCGCGACCCCGCGCTCCTCGAAGCCGATCCGCAACGTGTCGACCTGATCGCCAGTACGTACGCGGGCCAGCCGGGTAAACGGATCGCGGTAGGCGCTCAACCGGGGCAGCAACGGCGACCGGCCCGTCTGTAGCGATGCTTCTCCCCACACGCTGTTGGCCTGGTAGTAGCCGGTGACGCCGTAGGCCCAGGATTGCAGCGGATCGACGCCGGAAAGGTTCAGACCGACTTGCCATCCCAGGTCCACGTCTGCCTCCCGGTCGGCCCGGCGAGCGCGGCTTGCGATGGGGACAAACGCACGAGGAAACAGGTAGCGCCACGCCCGGTACGGCCGGCGCTCAGCCCAATCGATAGCCGGCAGCGGACGTGGAGCCCACGCCGGCGCCCGGCCGGCACGGAGCAGCAATTCGGGCACAATCCGGCCTTGCTCGGGCGTGAACGGCATCACGGCGATCTCGTACGTCTCGTTCTGCAGGCGCACGAAACTGAGCGAGGTCCCGTCAGGCGATACGGCCGGCTCAATGGCACCGAACCGCACGTTGGTGAGCTGCACGACCTCGCCAGACTGCGCATCGAGCGCGTAAATGTTCGCCACGCCGGCAGGGTCGGCAGCGAAAACGATAAACCGGCCATCGGGCGTCCACACGGGATCGTACACGGAGCCGGACGCGAACTCGACCCACGGCTCTAAATCGTCCAAAGCAGTCTGTGTGCACCGGTACAGCCCCTGCCGGCCGTCGATGTTCAGCAGCGCCGCTACACGCTCGCCCTCGGGAGCTAGGGCGATATCCTTAACCATCACCGCCGCGCCAGCCGGCGTCACGCCCAACACGGAATCGCCAACGGCAACCCACTGCGCGTACTGCCCGCGGTTGCGCAGCGCCCAGAGGCCATCGGGCGTTGGGACGGGCGCGTAGAGCCGGCTCTTCCGGGTCAGCCGCTTGACGCTGCCCGTGCGGGTGTTGAGGGCGAACAGATCGGACAGCCGCCGGCTTGATACGAACGGGTCGGGGACGTACTGCGCGAAGTACGCCGTGTCCCGGTCGGCCGAGAGCGCGATGTGGAAGTCTTCGGTGACGGATTCGTAGGCCAGCGCGTTGGGGTCGCGCGAGTCGACATCGACGCGGTAGAAACCGGGCCGGCGGTCGTAGGCGGACGCATGGACGAGCAGCGTTTTGCCGTCGAGCCAGCGAGGCCGGCGGGCGTTCAAGCCAGGCTCGCTCCAGACGACCTCAGGATCGGAAAACACCTGACCAGCGAACCGCTCGCCGAGTTGGGCGAGGGCGTCGGCTTCGAATTCTGCCCCCAGTTCATCCGTCCATTTGCCCGTGTTCAAACGCAGCGCAAACCCCAGCCCGAAATAGGGCCAGCGGTGGTACGTGCGCAGGGTCTTTTGGATGGCCTCCGTGCCGTACGCTTCGGAGAGGTATTGCACGAAGCGCGCGCCACCAACGTAGAACCGGTTGACCCGCTGCGTGTAGCGGCTCCGCGAGAGCGCACCGGCCAGGCGCAACGGCCGGCGGGCCGAGACGCCAGCATCGTATTCCATCGCCCGGACCCCGAAATGGAGCCGGCCCGTGAGCCCAGCTTCCGTTGAATCTTGGCTCTCGAAGTAGGTTGCGAGTCCCTCCGTCCAGCCCGGCGGACCGATGAAATTGATGACGCGCGAGAAATCGCGCCCGCCCAGGCCCAGCAACGCGCCCATACCGAGCGCCGGCCGCACCTCCGCGTGTACCGCGTGCGCGAGCTCGTGCGGCAT
>JBCDHV010000357.1:0-4692 GCA_038749615.1 Bacteroidota bacterium | reverse complement strand
GTGCGTGGTTCAGACGTGGTGCCGGCTCCAGGAACGAAGTCGACCTCCTGAAACGTGCGTGTGCCCGGGCGCATGAGCTCAACACTGAAGCCAGCGTTGTCGGTCTCTGTGGCCGTGCCCCAGCTCAGTGCAAGGGCGTCGTGCCCGTCGGCGAGTGCCGTAAACGCTGTCAACTCGACCGGCAGCGCGGCATTGGCTCGGACTCCGACAGCGAAGCCCCCTGCGAAGATGACCCGCGCTGTCTTTGCTGCAACGGCAAAGTCGTTCGAACTGCTGGCGAGCCGGCCTGTGAAGAGACCCAGGCCCGTTGGACTGGCACTTGCGCCGAGGCCAATGTCGGCAGCTGAGCTACCAATCCGGCTCACGGTGTCGAGCTCTAGGTTCGTTGTATACGCAACGGCTACAGCATCATCGTTCCCAACGGCCGTCAGGGTCTGGCTGTTGACGCCGGTGCCAAACGTCGCCGTGCCCTCGAACACGCCGGCGACGTATATGGCTCGGTCAGCGAACGCGCCGGCATCCGTCGCAGCGTCATCTCCCGTACCACCAAATTGCGCAACGCCAACGATGTCTCCGGTCGAGTTGTATTTCAGCACAATGCCGTCGTCTCCCCCGGCTGACGTCCGGGTGAGCACGCCAGGTCCGGGGTCGAAGTCGGTTGTACCCTCGAACAAGCTGGCTAGGTAAAAATTCCCGTCCGAGTCGAACGTGCCTCCATACTCAGCTGTTAAAATCCCATTAAAGGCATAGCCTGTTACGTATCTGAAGGCACCGGCCGTGGTGTAACTTGCAGCGTAGATTCCAGGCCCAGTTATGTTCAGCATTTCTGTGGATCCTGGGTCCGGGTCGAAGTCGAAGTCCGAGGAGAATCCGCCCATGAGGGCCACGTTTCCGCTTGCGTCGACCGCCACGTCCTCGGGGATCGCAAAGCCGCTGGCGTCAGGAATGGGAATGGCAAACCGATAGGCACCCGCGGATGTAAAGCTTGCGAGGTACGCGCCACTGTTGTCCGCCATGAGCGTTTGATCCCCCGGGCCCGTGTCGAAGTCGACATCGTCGTAGAGTTCGCCACTGAAATAGACGTTGCCACTTCCGTCTACGGCCAGACCTCCAGACGCTGCGGTAAACTGCGAGCCGGGGCTAAACAAGAACCTGAAGGTGCCATTGACATCATAGGATGCCAGATAGGGGCCGGTAGACTGAGCGGTGCCGGGACCTGGATCGAAGTCCACGCTTTCCGCGGTGTTGCCCGTGACCCAGACGTTGCCCGCCGGGTCCACATCACAGTCGTTTGCCAGGTCCCCTCCGTTACGGCCTAGGATGACGACCCACCGCTCGGTGCCGTCGGCGTTGAACGAGGCGAGGAACGCATCAGATCGCGTTGACGAAAAGGAGGTCTCGTTTGTCGAGCCAAAGACCGCCGACCCGGTGAAGTCTCCACACAAGATGAGATGCCCCTGTGTGTTTTCGACAATCGCATGGCTGAACACGTTCGCCCCGCGGATTGAGAAGGCCGGCTGGCTCAAAGCAGGTAGACAGGGAAGCAGGGCCATGAGCCCGAGAAACAAACTACGTTTTGTATAGGAGCCGTGCATAGACGTTGAGGTTTGGCGTGAGCAAGAGGGCTCGCCTGAGCGCGAACCCTTTGTCCCAAACCTCGATGCTCCACGGCCTAGAAGCGTTTTGGCAGCGTGCCAGCCGTGTCGCTTCCGTGCCAAACCTGTCGGCTGAGTGCCATGTGTGTCAAGAAGTCCGGTAAGCCGTAGGTGAACGGCCGAGTTGATGCCGGAACACCTGTGAGAAATGCGAGACGCTCCGAAACCCCACGGCGTAGGCAATTTCGCTCACCGTAGCGTTCTCCGTCTTCAGCAGCACGCAAGCCCGCTCGATTCTCAAGCGCTGGATGAACGCGTGGGGCGTCTCGCCAGTAAGCTGCTTGAGCCGGCGGTACAACGTGCGCCGGCTTTGGCCTACGGAGTGCGCCAGATCATCCACACTGTAGGTCTCGTCGTCCAAGCGTTCGCGTACGAGAGCTTGGATGGTATCGAGGAACCGTACCTCGGCTTCGGTATGTGCCAGGCTTACCGTAGGCTCGGCAGCTGGTAGGTGAGCCAGACGCTCGTGCAGTCGTTTTCTGCTGCGGATGAGATTGGCCACCCGTGCGCGGAGCAGCGCCATATCGAACGGCTTCGTTACGTAATCGTCCGCCTCGGCTTTCAGTCCCCGCGCGGCGTCTTCGGCGCTTGCTTTTGCTGTCAGCAGAATGATCGGTAGGAATGAAAGCTCTGCATCGGCCCTGACCGCCTCGCAAAGTTCGACGCCGTCCATGCGTGGCATCATGACATCGCTTAGGATGATATCCGGCAAGTGCTCACGAATCGCCTGAAGCCCGTCAGCGCCGTCCTTTGCCTCAAGGACACGGTAAGCCGGCTCAAAGCCTGCGCGCACGTACTCGCGGATGTCCGGATGGTCGTCGACGATCAGCAGTACAGGCTGATCGCCTGTGCCGACCGTATGCGTCTGCACGTCTTCTGGTAGAGGGTCAACGTCCAGCCTTCGCACCGAGCCATCGGACGTTTCGACATCGACGATTTCGGCTGGACTCAGGTGGTCCGAGCCGGCCTGAAGCAGGAGCCGGACCGTCGTTCCTTGATCTACCTCGCTTTCGATGTCGAGCGTTGCGTAGTGCAATTCCGCCAGATCCCGAACCAGTGCGAGTCCAATTCCACTGCCAATGGTGTCTTCGGACGTTGCATGGGCCCGGGGCTCCGCCCGGTAAAAGCGATCAAAGACGCGTGCCAGCTCGTGTTCAGCCATCCCCACACCGGTATCCCGAACTTCGACGACGACCGTGCCAGGGTTTTCAGCAACGCTGACCGTCACTGCACCTCCGGCTGGCGTGAATTTGATGGCGTTCGAGAGCAAGTTCATGAGAAGCTGCTCCATCTGATCCCGGGCGACGTAGGCAAAGACGGGATCGGCTGGCCTATCGATCGTGACGTGAAGCCCTTTGCGTTCTCCAAGCGGAGCAAAGGAGAGCACGAGGTCGTGCGCCAAGCCTGCAAGGTCTTCTCGGCTTGCCCGGAGCCGCAGGGCACCGGTCTCGATCCGAGCCAGGTCGAGCAACTGTGTGATTAACCGGAGGAGCCGGCGGGCATTCCGCAGCGCCATGTTCATGCTTCGGCGGACCGTGGTGGGAACGTGCGGTCCCTCCTCGCGCAAGGCTTCTTCGAGCGGGCCAATCGTCAACGTGAGCGGTGTTCTGAACTCATGACTCATATTCGTAAAGAACTCCGTCTTGTACCGGTCTATCTCCACGAGACGCTGCGCGATGGCTGCCGTTTTATCCCGCTCGGCCCTCAACTCTTTCGTACGGTCGGCAATGCGCGCTTCAAGTAGATGCTGCCGGCTACGCTCATGCTTCCGCTGCAGCCAATAGCCGGCCGCAATCAAAGCCGAGCCGGTGAACACACTCACGAGCACGAACCACCACGTTTCATAGAACTTGCGCGAAACCACGAGGGTCTGCGACGCGGCCTGCCCACGCCACGCTTCGGGGCCCAGCGCAGCTTCGACTTCGAACGTGTAGGTGCCGGGAGGTAAGTTTGTGTACTCGACCCGGCGGTTTTGACTCGTACGCCAGTCGTCATAGCCCTTGAGCCGGTACCTGAACCGCACCCGGTCGGCATGCAACAAGCTGATGGCGGAGAACTCGATCTCCACATCCCGGCCGTCAAGCACGTGGCGCAGGCCAAGTGCCGGGCCGTTGGTCTCGGAGCGCCGTGTCACTACGCGCTCGATGAGCGGCTGGACGGGCACATGAGGCAGATAGGCCGGATCGATAGCCACCACGCCCTTCTGAGTGACGAACCACAGCCGGCCATCTGGCATCCGCCACCCCGACGGCTTGCTCGACCCGTTCGCCTCTGACGTTCGCATCCCGTCAGCCTGGTTGAACGAAGCAGGGATCAGCATCTGCTGTGTGCCGTCGGCTACGGCTTGCAAGTCTGCGAGTGCCACACGAGACACCCCGCGGTCACTGCTCATCCACACGTTCCCGTCTGTGTCTGGCACGAGGCTCCAGACGCCATCATCGTAGAGGCCATTCTCGGTGGAGACCTCGCTGATCGAACCGTCTCGTGCGACCCGGAAAAGGCCGTGCCCCACAGTGCCGGCCCACATGTCCCCCCGGTCATCTTGATAAAAGCAGCGGACGTGGTAGCCGACCAATCCATCGTCGGCATCGATCGTAGAGAACGCCGTCCCGTCGAATACAGAGATCCCGCCCATCGTGCCGATCCAGAGCCGGTTGTCGCGGTCCACGGCTAGAACGGAAATGTTTGCATTGGCAAGCCCGTCCTCCACGTCGTACAACTGGCTGCCTTCTGGAGAGAACTTCAGCAAGCCTCCGCCAAACACCCCGGCCCACAGCTGGCCGGCCGCGTCCCGGACGATGGAGCGCACCCCACCTCCCCCCTGGCTGACGGGGAAGCGCGTGAAGCTGCGGCCGTCATAGCGCGTCAAAAAGGACTCCGAGCCGAACCACGTGAGGCCGTCTGCCTCGGCATACACCGAATGCACGAACTCCTCTGGCAGACCGTCCGCTACGGTTAAGGCCCGCACGTCCTCCCCTTGCATCCGTGCCACCCCATTGGCCGTCGAAACCCACAGCACCCCATCGTCTGTTCCCAT
>JBCDHV010000356.1:0-4697 GCA_038749615.1 Bacteroidota bacterium | reverse complement strand
GCCAAACGGAGCCGGCAAGACGACGCTGGTCAAGCTCCTGCTCGGCATTGCCCGGCCCACGCGCGGCGAGGCGGAGCTGTTCGGCGTTCCAATCGGCCAACCGGAAGCACGCCGGCGGGTGGGCTACCTGCCAGAAAACCACCGCTTCCCCGATTACCTGACGGCCGCCCAGGCGCTCAGCCTGTATGCCCGTCTCGCGAACGTTGAACCAGCCGACCGGACGCGACGCGCCCAAGAGCTGCTCGATGTCGTCGGCCTGGCCGATTGGGCGGACGCGCGAATCCGGACGTTCTCGAAGGGCATGATGCAGCGCCTCGGGATTGCGCAGGCGCTCATGAACAGCCCGGAACTCGTCTTCCTAGACGAGCCCACTGATGGCGTCGACCCCATCGGCCGGCGCGAAATTCGGGACGTGTTGCTCTGGATGCGTGAGCAGGGGCAAACGGTGTTTCTAAACAGCCACCTCCTCTCCGAAATCGAGCAAGTCTGTGACCGCGTGGCCATCTTCAACCTCGGCGAGACGGTCCGGACCGGGACGATCGAAGAGCTTACCCAGGCCGATGCAACCTGGACGATCACGTCCACGAGCATCCCTGATGCTCTCCTCGCCGAACTCGGTGATCTCATCGTACCGGCCGAGTCTACCAACGGCCTCACACGGCACCGCATCCGCACGGCCGGCCGCACCGAACTCAACCAAGTGCTCGACCTCCTGCGCACCGGAGGCGTCGAATTGCACGCCCTGGAGCCGGCCCGCTCGACCCTGGAAGACTCGTTCGTCCGGGTGATTCAGGGCGCGTAGGGACTCCGGTTATGCTAGCGCATGACAGTGAGGCTCTCTGTTACCCGGTGGCTGCCAGACGAGAGTTCCAGGACATAAAGGCCAGGGGGCAACCTGTCTAGCTCAATCACATGCTCCGCCACGCCGCCAGCCTGCATTTCAGCATCCTCGTTGAACGTCAGCTTTCTACCGAGAGCATCAATGAGCCTGAGCGTGTAGGCACCCCCTATAGCTGTCGAGAGACGTACGTTGATCGTCGAGGAGGTTGGGCTCGGATACAATGCGTCGATAGCCCAGGGCTGCGTTCCCAGAATTTCAGCTTCCACAATCTCGGAGTAGGCAGCCGTCCCATCGAAATCGACTTGCCGGAGCCGAGCTTGGTAGCGACCTGGGTCAAGGTCCGAGGTTTGAAAGACGTAGTGCTGAGCCTCTGTCGTTGTCCCATGGCCCGAGACGTACCCAACGTTTTCGAACGCGCCCGCCTCCCGACTCAGTTCAATCTCGAACCCTGCATTGTTTAGCTCAGACAGAGTCGTCCAAGCAATGTTCAGCGAGGTCTCTACCACTCGAATCTGAACATCGGAAAACTCCACAGGAAGAGCTATCGGAGGGACCCGTGCAATGTAGATATCTCGCCCGCCATTACTTGCAACTCGGTTTATGGCGAACACTCCCTCGAACGAACCCGTGATGTAGACTCCTTCCGAAGCACCAAGCCGAGCATCGATATCGAACGCCACATCTTCTCCACTAGCACCTCTCGCGAGCACCTCAAGGAAATCTCCGTTCAGGTTCAGCACGTTCACGAACAAATCGAAGCTGCCATTGCTGGTTTCTTGGGCAACGCCACTCCCAGGATCGAAGTCTACAGTGTTAGTAAACTGCCCGGCCCCATAAACTCGGTTTTGGTTGATATCGATCCCAAAAGCGAGATCGTTTCCGGTGCCACCGAAGCTTCTCTCCCACTGCAGAACGCCCGATGAGGAATACGAAATTACAAACGCCTGAAAACCTAGGCCTGTCTGTGCATAGTGGCCCGTTCCTAGGAGATCCCCGGAATCAGAGAAGGCTAGTTCGGAGACCTGAGTGCCAGCACCTGGCTCGAACGCTCGTCCCCAGATAAAATCCAGCGCTTCATCCAGCATCAAGACTACAGCCCCGTCCCCTCGCGGGGTCGTATTCCCGTCGTAATTGACATTGCCGAACCCAAAGGCACTCACAGCCACTCGCCCTCCTTTTGCCTTGACACTTCGCGCTGTTTGTGACCCAGACGTCAGCTCCTCAAGTCTTACGAAAGAACCATTCGACTGCAACTTGATCACCGCGGTTCGATTTGGCCCTGGACCTGAACTGGCCACAATAGGACTACCCTGGTACTCCAACTCCTCGACGAACGTGGCCAAGCCTACGATCGAGCCATCCGGCAAAACTGCAGACTGTGTAATGGCCTGGCGACCAGCGCCTTCGAAGTGAAAGACAGAGACGAATTGTCCGTCTGATGTGTAGCGTGCGATGAAACCGTCCAGTCCACTGCTTGTGCGGATTGCTGCATTGGGCGAGGGGTCAAAATCGGCGGTACCGTCAAACTCGCCGGACACGATGAGGTCTCCGTTTGGGGCAATAACGACATCGTTTGCGATGTCTCGGCCGGATCCGCCAAACCCAAATCCCCACAAGAAGAACCCTCCAGGGGCATACTTCGTCAGGAACGCATCCCGAGCTCCAACGCTAGTCACAGTCACAACCGATGGACCGTTATCTATGTCCATCGATTGCTCAAACGCTCCGGCAGTGTAGGAATTACCTGATCCATCGACGACTATTCGCCGGCCGAGGTCCAGGCCAGAACCACCGAGCCCCATTTCAATTTGTGCGTACGCAACCTCACTGAATCCGAGTAGGAGGGCTAGACACAGATGAGCAAGACGGACAAGAGACTGATGAGAACTGTGCATGGTGGCTTAGGCAGGCTTGGGGATAGAGCTAAAAAACTGCTTACACAAGCTAGGCATTTCTCCGGTAGATACAAATCTATCTTCCAGGTCCATTCCCGATTCTTGGTAGGCCTCTGTATCTGTACGCAACAGTTGCGGCTGTGAGAGCCAATCCACTTGCCATGCAACGACTCGAGCTGGCTTCCGTAGCAACGCGTTTGTCCCACGCCACCTACCCTTTCTCCGTACGTGTCTCAACTCCTCGGCTTGCTTCGCCTGACCATTCGTGAGCTCTACGCCAAGAAGATCGTCGTTGGAGCGGCGTTGATGGCGACGTTGGCGTGGGTGATGCTCGCCTTCGCGCTCAACCTGGACGTGGTCGACGGGACGCTTGCCGGCATTCGGCTATTCGGAAACGAAATTCCGGCTGAACAGCAAGTTCAATCCCAAGGTGACGATGGGCAAGTAGAGACTGAGATCATCGAGACCTTTGGGGCCGGCAACGCGCTCCGAAACCTCGTCATTGGCATCTCGCAGTTTACTGCTGGTGCTGCTTACTGGATTGGGCTCCTGCTGGCCCTGTTTGCCACGGCTCCCCTGATGGTCAGCCTTCAGAATACCGGGACCATCGATGTGCTCCTGAGCAAGCCGCTGAGCCGGTCCAAACTGCTTACCGGCCGGCTCGTGGGCGTGTTTACCGCCGTAGCCATCCTGACTACGTATCTCATGGGAGCCGTCTGGCTGGTCATGTCGCTCAAGAGCGGGATCTGGTACCCGAAGTTTTTGATGAGCATCGGTGTGGTGATCCTCATGTTTGGGGTGATGTATGGCGTCGTGACGCTTGTGAGCGTCTTGAGCCAGAGCACTGCGTTGGCGTTGATCGTGACCTATGGGCTCATCTTCGCGAGCATCATCCTGAGCGTCCGAGAGCAACTCGAGCCCCAGATCAACCCGCCTTGGCGCAGCATCTACGTAGGGCTGTATCACCTCCTGCCCAACTTTACGGAAGTGACCAAAACGGTCGCGCAACTCGCAGGTCAAGAACCCGTACCCGGTTGGTATCCGCTGCTGTCCTCCGTGCTGTTTGGCCTCGTGATGTATGCGGCGTCCTATGCCATCTTCCAGCGCAAGGATTACTGAGAAGCTACGTGCTGGTCTTCCTGTTTGGGGTGCCACCGATCACCCCACATCCTGAACACGGAGCCCAAACACGGAGACGGCACTACAAGCCCAGAGCCCTTGCCCAACGTAGCATCTTATGAAACGACTCCTTCTCGCCCTGCCCGTCCTGTTCCTCGTTGCCGGCTGCGGCTCCGAACTGGATGTTGCCGGCTCGGCCGAACTCAGCGTTCAAGCACGTAGTGCCTTGGATGTCCTGCCGGCCGATGCCGTTGTGGTGGCTTCCCTCGATGTCGAGAACGCGCGGACCTCTGGCCTCATCGACCGCGCCTTTGGCAACTCCACCCTTCCTGATGCCGGCGTTGGCAACGAGTACGAAGAGTTCGTCCGCGTGACCGGCTTCAACCCCGAAGAAGACATCGAGAACGTGTACGCGGCCGGACAGCCCAACCAAGTCGACCTCGTGGTCTACGCTGCGCTGGAACGGAGCCGGCTGGTCGAGTTCTTGAATGCCCGGGTGGGGTCGGGCGACTTGACGCAGGACACTTACCGGAGCGTGCCGATCTACGTCTCGACGGAAGGCTCGCCCGATGGAGCCAAACGGATGCACCTCGCACTCGCCAACGATCAGATGATCCTCGCCTCTTCGTCCCGGCAGAGCATCGATGCCATGATCGACCGCCTCAACGGAGCCGGTGCAGCTCTTTCTTCGAACGTCGAGCTGCTGGACCTCATCGACCAAGTCGCTCACCCAGAAGGCGCTTGGGTGGTCGCCAACAACGCCTTTGCCACACTCGAAGGACTGCCTTCTGATGCCCCAGACTTCTCTCGACTCATCGAAGACGTCGTGGCTGCAACGGGCT
>JBCDHV010000355.1:0-4699 GCA_038749615.1 Bacteroidota bacterium | reverse complement strand
GCGTGGTATGGGGCTCAAGCCGGTCCTGGATGCCGCCTACCACACGCAAACCGCAGAGGATTGGCGCCGGCTCGCCCCGGAATACGGGATCGACTACGTGCTGACCCGGGATCACCAGCTCGCCATGCCCCTCGTCCATGAAGTTGGCCCCTGGCAGCTGTACCGAGTCGACTGACAGACTGAATCGTCTGGTAGACTAAGCCGGCCGATATCGCGCGTGTATCTGGTTGCGATGGTCGAGGGAGCGAGGTAACGTTGACGGGTCTGCCGTTTGTTGGTCGAAATCCGCCGATCCCTGCTTCGCTCCGTTCTCACGCTAGCCTCGGGTACCACCGCCGCGATGGCGGTGTACTACGCGCTCCGCCCGGTACTGACGCGGCTGTACGAGCCGGCCGATTTTGGCGTACTGGCGCTGTTCACGGCTATCGTCGCGGTGTTCAGTGTGGGCGCAGCTGGCCGCTACGACGATGCGCTCATGCAGCCGGAAACCGACCGAGAAGCCGGCGGCCTGCTGGCGCTTTGCTTGACGGTCCTGGCCGGCGTTACGGTGCTGACGGTTCCGCTCGTGATCTGGCGCGACCAACTGGCTGCTTGGCTCGGCGAGCCGGACGCCGCGCCGTACCTTGCTCTTGTGCCACTGGGGCTCATCGGAGCAGGGGCGATGCGCATTCTGAAAACGTGGCACACCCGTCAGCGCCGGTTCGGGTTGATCGCTAGCGGCGAGATTACGCACAATGCGGCGCGCGGTACCGTACAGGTAGGCGCTGCGCTTGCGGCCGCTACCCCAGCGGGGCTGATCGGTGGAGCCGTAGCGGGCCAGGTAGCCGCCGCGGCGCTCTGGGGCGTGCGCATCGGGCGCGGTGTGTTTAGCGGGGTGACGCCCGGGTTGATGCGCACGCTGGCCGGCCGCTACCGGCAGTTTCCGCAGTTTGGGTTGCCCTCCGGATTGCTCAACACGGCGTCGGTTCAGCTGCCGGCGCTGCTGCTGTTCTACTACTTCGGCGCGCAGGTCGCCGGCTGGTATGGTCAGGCTGCCGCCCTGCTGACCATCCCGATTGCCATCGTGGGTGGCTCGGTGGGGCAGGCATTCTTCGTCGAGGCTGCCGATGCCGTGCGTTCGGGTACGTTGCCGGCCTTGGCACGCCGCGTGGCAAACCAACTTGCGTATGCCGGCGCGTACCCGATGTTAGCCGTCGTGTTGGCCGGCCCCGATCTCGTCGCGTTCGTCCTCGGCGAGCCATGGCGGCCGGCCGGGGTCTACGCGCAGTGGCTCGCCCCGTGGCTGTTCTTCGTGCTGGTTTCGTCGCCGCTATCAAGGTTATTCGATGTCCTGGAGCGGCAACGCGCTGCGCTCGCGTTCAACCTGATCTTGTTTGGCACCCGCGCGGCTACGCTCGTTGCCGGCGGTTTGCTCGCGAGTGATCTCCTCGCCATTCAGTTGTTCGGCGGCTCAGGGGCTCTGCTGTGGTTGCTGCACACCGTCTGGATGCTCGGCTTTGCGACGGTGCCGGTTCGGGATGGCCTCCGCATGTTCGCACGATGGGGCCTGTTCGCGGGTGTGCTCACGATGCCGCTGTGGGTCGTCAGTGGAGGGTGGGCGGTTGTGATAGCCTGTGCCGGCGCAGCGCTGTACTACGGCATACTCGCGTGGCCTCGTGGCCGTGCGGAGGTCTTGTGAGGAGGTGGCAAATGTGGCGAGTGTGGCAGATGTTGCAGGTCGGACCGTTCCCATTCCCAGACCACCCGACATGTTGCATCTGACCCATTCCGGGTGGACCCACGTTGGCCGGGCGTACGCACGCGGCCATGCGTTCGATGGAGACTGCCTTCTCGATGCGGAGGCGCTGGCTGCTCACCTGAACGGCCCCGTCGATGCGTTCGGTGATAAAGTCGAGCGTCTGGAAGGTGAGTTCGCGGCCGTCGTCGTGGATTCCGTGGCCGGCACGATGGGTGCCGCGGTGGACCGCATCCGATCGATCCCGTTGTTTTACGCCGAACATCAGGGCGATCTCGTTCTCAGCGACGATGCCTGGTGGCTAGCTGAGCAAACAGGCTCCCGCTTGGCCGGCTCGGCGGTGGTGGCCGAGTACCTGTTGCAGGGCCTGACCGTCGGGCCAAGGACCTTGGCCGAGTCGGTCCGGCAACTCCAGGCCGGCGAGCGGTTGGAACAGACCGCAGAAACTTGGTCGACGCGCCGCTACGCCCTCTACGGCGACGGCGACCCGATCTCGGGAGACCTCGAAACGGCCGGGCTGGCTGCATTCGAAACGGCCTTCGAGCGCTTGTTGGCATCCGTTGGCAGCCGCCCCCTCGCCGTCCCGCTGAGCGGCGGACTCGACTCGCGCCTCGTGGCATTCATGCTGGCCCGTGCCGGCCGGCGCGATGTCCTCTGCTACACCTACGGCCGCGCCGACAGTTTTGAGACGCAGACGAGCCGGCGGGTGGCTGAGCATCTCGGGTTGCCATGGGCGTTCGTGCCGTACACGAATGCGCGCTGGCATGCCTGGTTTTCGTCGGATCGATATCAGGCCTACCGGCCGTACGCCTCGCAGCTCACCGCGATCGAGCACGAGCAAGATTGGCCGGCGCTGCTAGAGCTTCTTGCCGAGGGACGGTTGTCGCCAGAAGCGATCGTCGTGCCAGGGCATTCTGGCGATTTTCTGGCCGGTAGCCATCTGCCAGCGGCCGCATTCGAGCCGCGCGCTTCGTATGATCCTGCCGACTGGGTTTGGTCGAAATACTTCCGCCTGTGGCCGCAGCGCGGAGTGGCGACGGAGGTGCGGGAGGAGATCCTTGGGCACATCCGAACAGCGATGGACCTCAAGCGGCCGGTGACCACCGCGTCCGAGGCGACACGCCGGTTCGAGCAGTACGGGTGGCAAGAGCGGCAGGCGAAGATGATCGTCAACAGCGTACGCGCCTACGAAAATCACGAGCTGGACTGGCGTGTGCCGTTGTGGGGCCCCGCGCTGCAGCGTTTCTGGCCGAACGTGCCGCTGGCGCAACGGCGGGACAAGCGATTGTACATCCGCCTGCTGACCCGGCTCATGGGTGACCTCATGGACATCCCGTACGTTGCCCCACCGGTCCGAGGCGTCCGCGAAAAGCTAAACCGCATCCTCGACCTCGACTACGCCCGGTACGGCATGTACCTCGGCCCTACGCCTCTGCGGGCCGGCATGGCCCAGCGTGTTGGCCGGCGGTTCCAAGGCATCCATCCCACCCTCGACGCGCTCGTGCAGCCCGTCCGCCACCGCCCGCTCCAAACCCTCCCGCTGAACGCGATTACCGCCGCGCTGGCGGTTCGCTTTGCTCACGTAGAACGGTTGACAGGGTGAGAGGTGGAACGGTGAGGCGGCTCGCTTCGCTTCGTCCTGAATATCTCGAAGCGAGGAGCGTGCAGATTCCTGTGCTCTGAAACTATATCGCCATGGCTCAAGGATGGAACCCACCCTTCCACTTCTCACCCGTTCCCCCTCTCCACATGAGCACCGCGAATCATCCTCCATACATCGCGGGAATGGGTTCGCCGGAGGATTCTTCGCTGTTCCAGAAGATGTTGACGATCCACCAGCGAGCGCCATCGTGGATGAGTTGGAAGCTGTTGATGCCACGGTCGAAGGGCGCTTTCGCGCCGGGCAGGCGCGATTCATAGGTGCTAAACAGGTGCGTGACGTGCCCGTAGGTCTCCACCTTCCGCGCAATCTCGACTTCGAAAAAGCCTTGCGACATCAGGAAGGGCTCGGCGCGTTCGATGTACTGATCGATGCTCATGTACAGCGGGTAGGCCGTGCTGTCGGGTGTCCTTCCGACGGGGATGAGCTTGGCCTGGGGATGCATGAGCGAGCGCATGCGGTCCCAATCCCGCTGTTCGCCAGCCGGCCCGGAAATCGTGTCGTAGATGCCGAGAATGATGGCATCGATGGAGGCGACATCGGCAGAGTCGGCCACCGGCCAGTTTTCTGTCTGGCTGACGGGTTGAGCGAGCGCCGGCAGGGCGCATGTGAGGCCGGCAAGAATGAGCAACGAGGTGATCCGACGCATGAGGCTAGGGGGTGAAATGGGCTGCGCATGGCAGCAGAGGCGTGGTGTGTACCAGACGAAGCTACATGCTGGATTCCCGCTCATGCTCGCGGAGCCGGCTCCGTTGTTCCAATGGATACCCAGCATGTTGCGAACGGCACTGGTCCCTGGATTTTGGCCGCCTCACTGCCGCTGCAAAGCGGTATAGCACGCTGGTGCGCCAGGCGGTTTTGGGCAGGCCGTCGAGGCAAACGAGGTCAGTTGAGGACGTGCCAGCGGCCAAGTCCTTAGTTTGAGGCAGTCGATGTCCCCGACATGCCATGTCCCGGACGTGCCATGTCGGGGACACCAGTCCTGCGCGTTAGGTGGTTTCCGAGAGGCGGCTCGCCGGCCGTGCCTCACCCCGGTGAATCTTAGAAAAACCGCTGCCCATGCTGGCACGGGGCACGGCCCTGAGCCGGTACCGCTCACTCGATGCTCGCGATCAAACCGAACAGGCCTTCCATCAGCGTTGGATGGATGAAGACGAAGTGGCTGCCGATGGTGGTGTACGGCAGGCCGGCGGCCATCAGGAGCGTAAACAGCTGCACGGTTTCGCCGCCGTTGGTGCCGAGGATCGTGGCACCCAGGACGAGGTCGGTCTTGGCATCGACGACGAGTTTCATCAGGCCGGCTG
>JBCDHV010000354.1:0-4700 GCA_038749615.1 Bacteroidota bacterium | reverse complement strand
CGGGGACGTACCACTTCTATTACGGAAATGGAACCGGCCAACCGGGCTCGATTCTGACGTTTTTCCCGTGGGCCAACGCGTTTCCAGGCAAAAACGGTACTGGGTTCGCAACGGCGACGGCCTTCTCGGTGCCCGCCAGCGCGCTCGACTTCTGGATGGAGCGGTTCGCCGATGCCGCCTACGACTTCGACGCGCCCATCGAGCGCTTCGGTGAGCAGGTGTTGGCGCTCAACGATCCACACGGGCTGCCCATCGAGCTCGTGGCCGACGCCCGGGAAGACTCGGCTGAACCGTGGGCTCACGGGCCTGTGCCGGCCGAAGCGGCTATTCGCGCGTTTCACGGGGTCACCTTGTCGATGCGCCAGGCCGACCGGAGCATTCCACTGATCGCCGAAGTGTTTGGCTACGAAGCCCTTGCAGAAGACGGGGATCGCATCCGGTTCAGAGCGAGCGGAGCCGGCGCTCCGGCGGCCTACGTCGACGTGCTGCGGCTGCCGAATGGGTTGCCAGGCCGGCAAGGCACAGGGACGGTCCACCACGTCGCCTTCCGTGCCAAAGACGATGATGAGCTCGAATTCTGGCGCGGCCATTTGTCGAACCTTGGGCTGCGCGTGACAACGATCATCGACCGGCAGTATTTCCACTCGATCTATTTCCGAGAGCCCAACGGCATCCTGTACGAAATCGCCACGGACCCTCCTGGCTTCACGGCCGATGAGCCGCAGGAAACGCTCGGGCACGCGCTGAAACTGCCGGCTCAGTACGAACACCGCCGGGCCGAACTCGAACGTGTATTGCCGGCCGTTCAGATTCCGTCTTGACACGTAACGCGCATGGATCGAGAGGTGGGTAGTCCGGCGGGATTGCGCGGTGTATCTTCGAGTCCTTCGCGCTCTGTGTGACTCCTACCCCCTTCCCTCGCGTGCCCTACATCCCCGACCTGATCCTCGCTGCCGGAGAAGCCCCTCCGTTCTTCATCCAGACGGCCTGGTTGCTAATGTCGGCGGCGGTCATCGGCTTCGTCTGTTTTCGGTTCGGCATCGTCCCCATCGTGGGGTTCTTGCTCGCCGGCGTCGTGATCGGGCCGAACGGGTTAGGGTTGGTCACGGACCGTGAACTCGTCGATGCCTCGGCCGAGGTTGGCGTCATCCTGCTGCTGTTCACGATCGGTATCGAGTTCAGCCTAGACAAGCTGGCCCGCATCAAACGGCTGATTTTTGGCGGCGGTGGGCTTCAGGTGCTCTTCGCCACCGGGGCTACCATGGCGCTCTTGATGGCCTTCGGTGTCTCCTGGCAAGCCGCCATGTACACAGGGTTCCTGGTCGCCCTGTCGTCGACCGCCATCGTCCTGAGTCTGCTGCGCGACGGGGACGCGATGAACACGCCCAAGGGCCAAGTCGGGCTAGGGCTGCTCATCTTTCAGGACCTCGCCATCATCTTGATGGTGCTCTTCGTACCGATGCTCGGGGGCGCAAGCAGCACGCCCCTGGAAATCGCAATCGTTCTCGGCAAGGCGCTGGGTATCATTCTCCTCGTGCTGGTGGTAGCCCGGCGCGTGATGCCGAAGGTGCTCGACGCCGTCGCCCGGACGTGCTCGCAGGAAATCTTCCTCTTGACCGTCATCGCGATCTGCTTTGGGACCGGCTATCTGACCAGTTTGGCCGACGTGAGCCTGTCGCTGGGCGCGTTCCTCGCCGGCTTGATCGTGAGCGAGAGCAAGTTCAGCGAGCATGCGATGGGCGAAATCCTCCCGCTGCAAATCATCTTCAGCGCCGCGTTCTTCGTGTCGGTCGGGATGCTGCTCGATGTGATGTTCATCATGACCAACCCGCTGTTGATCGTCGGGGTGATCATCGCCGTATTGCTCATCAAGCTCCTGACGACGGGCTTGAGTCTGAAGATCATGGGCTACGGGTGGCCGGTAACAGCCGGCTCAGCGTTCATGCTGGCACAGGTGGGTGAGTTTTCCTTCGTACTCGAGCGGGCGGGCCGGCAAGTCGGGCTCTACCCCGCCGGCATGGAAGAAGTGGGGGCTCAGGCATTCATCGCCACGACGGTCGTGCTGATGATTGCTACGCCCACGCTGATGAAACTCGGCGGGCGCGCCACCAGCTGGTTGGGCCAGCGCGAGCTCCAGCAGGAAGTCGACGAGATGATGGCCGAGGAGACCGGGCACGCCGAGTTCGACCCGGCTGGCATCAAAGACCACGTCATCGTTGCAGGCTACGGCACGACGGCGCGCCGGCTGGTGCGCGCCTTCGAAGAGAACGCCATTCCGTACGTCATCACGACGCTCAGCCCGCAAGGCGCGGATGAAGCCGAAGCCGAAGGCCGGCCCGTGCTTCGTGGCGATTCCACCCGGCAGTCGTTTCTCGAACATGCCGGCCTGGACCGCGCCCGCATGCTGGTGATCTCGGATGACACGCCGGCCATGGCCCACCGCATCGCAATCGTCGCCCGGTCTGTGCGGCCTGAGATGCCAATCGCCGTCCGCACCCGCTACGCCGACGAGACGGATGAACTCGAACACGCCGGCGTCGATTACGTCGTCTCGGGCGAGTTGGAGAGCACCCTCACGCTGTGTGGCAAAGTGCTCAGCACATTCGACTTCGACGACGTGTATGTCCGCAACCACATCGACGAGATACGCCGGCGGATGCTGCCGCCAAGCACGCCTCCGCACAATCACGCCCTGCTGCGCCGAGCCGATGGCGGAATCGACACCGAACAGCGGGTCACCTTTATCCCTACGGAGGAGAGCGCCGCTAAATGCAGCCACCTCGACCAAATCACGATCGTGACGCCCAGTTCAGTCGGCTGCCAGGAGTGCATTGATGCCGGTGACACCTGGGTGCACCTCAGAATGTGCATGACTTGCGGCTACATAGGCTGTTGCGATTCCTCGAAGAACAAGCACGCCTCCAAGCATTTCGCGGCCACAGGTCACCCGATCATCCGAAGCGCCGAGCCCGGCGAAACCTGGGGCTGGTGCTACATTGACGAAGTGGTCCTGAAGGCGGCCTCACCGGAGGAGAGCATTTCCGGCGAGGCGGCAGCGTCACAGAAGACCTCCTGACTCCTTGCCGAATCATCCCACCACCCGGCGCACGGCATCGACCAGCGTATCCGGTGGATCGGGAGGGCGTAGACGGAACAGGGGCCGGCCAGCGAGCGCTAGGATGCGTGTCTTCAGCGCGTCTCGCTCGGCACGCTTGGGATCGTCGTGGTACGGGCTGTCGAGTTCGAAGAAGTGGAGCGGGCGGTAGCCGTCGTGTTGATCAAAGACGACGCAATCGATGATGGCGCGGAAGAAGTAGCCCCGGCTAGTCCGGTCGAGTTGGTGCTTGAGCGCGGAGAAGTCGACCACGCTGCTCAAGGCGACGTTTGGATACACCGCGAAGGTTGGGAAGACCTGCCGGACGGCCTCGAAGAACGCCGATTCGGCCTGCGAGCGGAAGAGGGGGCGTGTGTGGTCTTCGGGCTCGATGGGTACCGTTTCGGAACCGTCCGCAGCCGAAAACCGGCGGAGCACGCCGGCACACACGTCCTCGTCAGGGAAGAAACGGGCGTAATCGACGGCGCGGAACGGGTCGGACTCGGCGTACCAGCCGGCGAGGGTGGTCACGAGGCGGCGGTGTTCGGCCTCGGTCAAGTGAACGGTCCCAGTCAAATGTAGCAGATGTAGCTGGCCGAGGGCGTCGTGCAAGAGAAACGGGTCGTGCCGGCTCCACTCGTCGGCGAACAAGCCTGCGAGCGTAGTCCGGACGGCCGCCGTCAGGTTCAGATCGGCCGCGATCTCCCTACGGTGCCGGCGCACCCACTGGATGAGCCCGACCCAATCGCCGGCCAAGCCAAGCGTGTAGAGCACGTCCGGTTGTAGCATGAGAGCATCCGTCAGAGTTCTGGCTCAGGCTTCGACCCGGCGCAAGGCGCGCTCGAACACATTGCGATCATGTTCGGAGAAACAAACATGGATCACGTGCTCGGGGTAGTCCTCAGCCCGCGTGAACTGCGTGGTTTCCCAGACGGCAATTTCGGCTGCCTGTTCGATAGGGTATCCGTACACGCCGGTACTGATCGCCGGGAACGCGAGGGTTTGCAGATGCATCGAGCGGGCCAGAAGCAGGCTGTTTTTGTAGGCCAAGGAGAGCAGGTGCGGCTCGTCGTGCCGGCCGCCACGCCAGACCGGGCCGACGGTGTGAATGACGTGCCGGGCCGGCAGATCAAACCCAGCCGTCACCTTGGCCTCGCCAACGTCGCAGCCACCAAGCCGGCGGCACGCGTCGAGTAACCTGGGGCCGGCAGCCCGGTGAATGGCACCGTCCACGCCGCCGCCTCCCAGCAGCGTCGAGTTCGCGGCATTGACGATCGCGTCTACGCCGAACGTCGTGAGGTCGCCCAGTTGAACAGATACCATTCGTAGCGTCGATTTGAGATGGCGGGAGCCCTGAAAATCACCTTCAAGCCCTACGAAATCCAGCCCCTGATGCCGGCTGGCTCCGTTTCGAGGGCGCGACCGCTCGCTGTGCGGCCCAGACGGTTCGGGAGATGGAACCAGCCACCGGGCAACCCATTGCTTGTCTAAGGAGAACAATTCGTGCAAGTTGAGACCTTGTACGGCTCCACCACGGCTACCCCTGCTCTGCCGTCCGCTACTCACGTGAACGTATGCCCATGCGTCTCCGCACCACCGTGCTCCT
>JBCDHV010000353.1:0-4737 GCA_038749615.1 Bacteroidota bacterium | reverse complement strand
CCCGTCGACGGATCGATGGATTCGTTCCAATAATCCGCGCTCGCTAAGTGGCTCTGCGACATGTCCGGGTAGCAAACCGATTGCAGGATGGCCATCTGGTTGTCTTGCCAGAAGCCATGCAGGTTGGTGAGCGACGGGTGGAGGCCGGCGTTCGTGGTGAGGCCGAGCGCGTTCGTGATGGCCAAGTCGGGACGCTGCTGGAAATATCGGTCGTCTGAGACGGGCACGACGGTGTTCAGGCCATCGTTGCCGCCGTCGAGTTGAAGCAGCAGTAGGATCCGGTCAGGGTTGCCCTTGGCGAGCAGGGGCGCAGCAGCAGCCTGAAGCCCGCCGATGCCTGGGACCAGGAGCGCGCCGGCACCTGCGAAGAGGCTCTTGACGAAGCTGCGCCGGTTCCATGCGGCGTGTTCGTGTGTGGGACAGCTGGGGTGATGGGTGTGAGACATGGGGCTGGCTTGGGGGGACGGGGATGCGGGGCAGTGGAAGGGGTGGGTTCAGAACGAGAGGCAAAGGGGCTTAGGGGCGAGGATCTCAGATCCACAGGTGCATTCGCGAGGGCTTCCAGTGTTGCCTCAGCCCCTGTGCCCCTCAGCCCCTTTGCCCTTAAACCCCTCCTTGCTAGAACAACTGATTCTCCGGGCGCTGTCTCAGGTAAGAGAGCAACGTGCGGAGGCGTTCGGGCTTCGAGTCGTCGTAGCGCCACTCGGGCTTTGGGAGGCCGTTGAGCAGGACGTTGTAGAGCTCGTCTTGCTCAGCCTGTGGGAGGGGAACGGCGAGCAGCATGTCGTGCAACTCCTGCACCACGATGTCCGGATCGTCCGGATCGCTGACGTAGTCGAGAAGCGGCATGGGGTCGAGCTCGGGTGTGTCCCAGTAGCCGTAGATGAAATCGTCCGAGCGCAGGTCTCGCTCGATCAACGTCGATTCCGAAATCCACGTCCGGCCGCCAGGGAAGCCGGCGACGTTTTGAGGATTCAGCAGGTCTTGATCGATCTGATAGCTTACCCAGACGACGTCCTCCAATTCACCCGTCGTCGGTGCAGCGTTGATGTAACGGAGGTGTTCGACGGATTGCCCGAGCCGGAGGTAAACCGGCCCCTTGATTTGGCACCCGATGCGGGCGTCCTCGTAAAAATGCCGGCTCTTGAGTAAAGCCTCGACGGCTGGCCTGATTTCCCAGTCATTACTGACCAAGAGCGAGGCCATCGCCTCGATGACTGGCTGGTTCGGGGTCCGTTCGTCGGCGAAGTGGGCGTACAGTTTGCCAGCGATGTGCCGGCCGATCGAGGGCGCACGTTCCTCGAAAATGATCCGGACGACGTCCGACGGCCCCCAGTTGCCTCGCTGCTTGAAGAGCGTCTTGTCTTCATCGTCGTGGTGATGCGGGGTGTAGTCGTACGTGTCCGATTCGGCTTCGGCGACGTACCCCGTCATGGACCGGGCGATGGCGACGATGTCGTCATGGGTGTAGTTCGGCTGGCCGGCGGCATTCGTAATGCCCATCGTGAACAGTTCGAGCAGCTCGCGGCCGTAGTTCTCGTTCGGGTCCCAGCGGGTCGACCAACTCGTGTTGAGGTAGCGCATCATCGCATTATCGAGACCGATTTCGTCGATGAAGGCCTTGAAGTTGCCGAAGGCGTACGTCCGGAGCCGGTTCGTGTACCGGAAACCGTGGATCGGCGACGAGTACTCGGCGAAGGCAGTGACGATGAGGTCGCTCCAGAACATCGCCATGCGCTCGTGCACGGGGTCTGTGACGAGCCGGCTGATCATCGTCTGCTGGACCTTGTAGTTGTGGTCGTAGATCCAGCCAGCCCCGTCCTCGCTATACCAAGCTGGATAGGGCGCTTCGAGAGGTTGCGCTTGAGCCTCGTCCAAGAGCCGCGTGACCGACGCACTTGGCCCATCCGTGAACACCCGGTTTGCCTCAGGTGCCGGCGCTCCAATGCGCACCCGCCGAAGCAGATGCCGAGCACGGGCTGGGGTCCAGGGAAGGGTTGCGTCCGGTACGTACGGCTCCAACGCGTTGTGCGTTGTAGCAGAAGTCATTCGTACGTGATCCGTGCCGGCGGGGTGGAGCACCAGCAGATGAACTCAGGGGGATGCCGCGGGGAATGTAGGTGCCGGCTGGATGGAGAGCAAGGGAGGTCAGGTGGAAGGGTGGAGGAGAGGCTGGGTGGAAGAGTAGATGCGTGGAAGCGTAGATGCGTGGTTACGTAGAGGGTTAGATAGTCTCAGGCGTGTGGTACCCGCATGTCCCCACGCATCCACTCCCCCACATGACCGCTCCTCCACGCCTCCACGTCAAACCGGGCGCGCGGCTTCTTGGGAGGTGGCTTCGGGGCGCGGGGCCGCTGTGCGGTGCGTGCGGACGAGGCGCTGAACGATGGAGGTGAAGTCCGCGTGCTCCTCCGTGAGCGCTTCGAGCGTCGTTGGGAGCCGGTACGACCAGTTGTGGTCCCCGACGGTACCTGGAATGTTGATGCGTTCCTCGCTGGCGTCCTCCATCAGGAGGTCAGGATCGAGGATGAACAGGTCCTGGATCTGGAAAATGCAGAGCAGCGAGTTGGTCTCCAGGTTGCGGATCAGGATGCGCTCGGCGATGTCTGGCGTCAGCGTCGCCGGCGGCTCGCCTGTGAAGCCGAGGCTGTGGTAGTACTCACGCTTTTGCCAGCCGTCTTCGAGCCACCAGCCACGCAGCGAGTTGGTGTCGTGGACGCCGGGCGTGCAGACACTCAAGAGCGGGTAGCGCTTCGGATGCATCAACGGCCCATCCGAGGCGTCCTGGCTGCCAATCCAGCGCTCGATTTTCAGGCTGAGGATGTCGAGCATTTCGAGCACGTCCGGCACGCAGTCGGGCACGGCACCAAGGTCCTCGGCACACGGAATCATCGGCGTGGCCTCTCGCAGCATCGAGAGCAGCCGCAAGCCCTGGTCCCACCAGATGGCGTCGGCCTTGGTCTTGTGCTTTTCGACGAGATCGAGGAGACGGCGCTGGCGGTCTTCTGTCAGCCGCTGGAAGCCGCGTGTCCGCTTGATGTACCAGAACGGCGCATAGCGGCCGGCGATGGGCTCCAGAAGCGCCCGATCCCGATGGAGACTCAGGAGGAACTGCTTCGTGGCCTCCGGCTCGGGCAGGCTGAAGATGGCGGGTTCGTTCGCGAAGGCCGGCTTGAGGAAGAGCACGCCGTGCGTTTCGGGCTCGAAATACGTCGTTGCCGTGGTCTGAGCGGTCGAGCCGAGTGCGTCCTGGAGCTGCTGAGCAGTGGTCCACGGCTTGCTGATGAGCCGGATGGTGTGCGCGTCGAAGCCGGCGGCGAGCAGCTCGTAGTGCGTCATGAACGCATTCGGCTCGTAGTGGGCGAGCAGCGCTGTCGATTCTGTGCTGGGGATGCTCCAGATGCGGAAAAAGCCGAGGACGTGGTCGATCCGGTAGGCGTCGAAGAACTTCTCGGCCTGTTCGAGCCGGTCCTTCCACCAGGCGAAGCGCGTCCGTTCGAGGTAGCGCCAATTGTAGGTGGGGAAGCCCCAGTGCTGCCCCGTAGTGGCAAACACATCGGGCGGTGCGCCGGCGCGCATCTGCAGGTTGAAATTCGGACGGTAGGCCCAGACATCGGCGCTATCGTCGTTCATCAGGATCGGGATGTCCCCTTTGAGCAGAATGCCGGCGGTCTGGAGTGCCGCCCGGGCTTCCAGTAGTTGCCGCTCGAGCTCCCGCTGGAGCCAGGCATAAAAGAGCACATCGGTGCCCATCTCACTCCATTGCTGCTCGATATCCTCGAGTGAATCGTTCTGATGTGCCGGCCATCCAAGCCAGCCCCAGTTATTGTACTGCCCGCGGAGCTGGTAGAAGACCGCATACGGCTTGATCCATCCGTTCGCTGAGATCCACTCTTGCAGGGATGCATCGCCAGCGATCTCCTCTTTACGATCCGCAAAGACCTGCCGGAGTACGTCGAGTTTGAAGCGGAGGACCCGTTCGTACTGGACGCGAGGCTCTGCTTCGAGCGTCTCGGCGAAGGCTCGGATGTCCTCAGCGTAGGGCTCCGTGCCGGCGACGCGGCTTAGCCGGAGGTAAACCGGATGCAACGCAAACGCACTGTACGCGCTGTACGGCGATGCCATGAAGCCCGTGTCATTGATCGGCAGCAGTTGGATCAGATCGACGCCGGCGTTCTTGCACCATTCGGCGAGTGGAATGAGATCGAGAAATTCGCCGATGCCTTCACTGTGCCGGCTCTTGAGCGCGGTAACAGGGACGGAAATGCCGGTCAGATGACGTTCGAAGGTAGCGGGCATGTCGCGCAGGTTGCGAATCGGAGGTAAGACGAGGAATCACGTCTGGCAAGATCCGTCAATTCGCAACGCCCAATTGGCAATTCGCAATCAAGCCGGGTTGGCAGATTGGTGAGCGGGTATTGGTTGGGCGGGGTGAGGTGTGCGCTCTGCCCAATGCTTCAGTGTGCTTGCTAGGCTGCCAGTGCTTCTCGGAGGACGTCTCGGGTGAAGCGGTCCATCCAGTGCCAGGTGTGGGCAGCGTCCGGGTGGTAGATGACGTGGTTGAAGCTGAGCGAACAGCCGGCGCGTTTGAGATGCTCCACGAAGTGCAGATTGCGGTCGCGGTTGCCACGCATGCCGTCGTGTGCGGCGGAGGCGATGTGGTACGTGGGTACGTGGTGCGTGGTAGAGTGGGTAGTGGTGTGTGTTGCCGTTCGGGGAGGAAGGGGAGGAGCGTGG
>JBCDHV010000352.1:0-4737 GCA_038749615.1 Bacteroidota bacterium | reverse complement strand
CCTCCGGCAACGCGCGGATGGCCGGCTCGTCCTAGGCGGGGCTCGGCACTTGCACCGGCACGAAGAAGTGGGCTACGCAGACACCACGACGCCGGCGCTCCAAGCAGACCTCGAAGCCTACCTCGCCATGCATTTCCCTGACCTAGCCGGCACGCTCGTCGACCACCGGTGGAGCGGCGTCATGGGGTTTTCCGAGAACGGCTTGCCTCAACTCGGAATCCAACACGATGGCCGGTTGGTCTGGATGGCCGGCTTCACAGGCCACGGCATGAGCCTGGGGTTCAGGGCTGGGAAATCGGTAGCTCGCGCAGCTCTAGGCTATGCATCTGCTGATGAGTGTTTAGTGTTTGGTGTTTAGTTTTTGGATCGCGCTTGCAGGCGGCAATAGACATCAGGCCTCAGCCCTACCCGACCGCGAAAACGGCTCCCTTCAACGGCTCGCTCCGTCAGCGCTAAACACTAAACACCCGTGCGAAGCACGTACAGCTCCAAGAACCGCTTCAGCAAGCCGTCGACCTCGGGCGTGTCCCGGACGCCGGCCACGACGGACTCGAAGACCGTATCGTCCTGCATCGATGGGTAGTGGCTGCGGTACTCCACGAGGCGCTCGCGCTCAGCCTCGGCGTTGAGTTCGCTGTGGAACTGGGTACCGTAGATCGGCAACCCATCGATGCGGAACGCTTGAATGGGGGCGATGTCGCTCTCGGCGAGTTCGGTCGCGCCAGCCGGGAGCACGGCGACGCGGTCTTGGTGGCCCATGTTGGCGTAAAACTCGGCCGGAAACGTCTCGAAGAGCGGGTCCGCGTGGCCGGCATCCGTAAGCCGGACGGGCAGGCAGCCCATCTCGCCTCGCTCGTCGTCCCGGATGACTACACCGCCCAGTGCCCGGGCAATGAACTGGTGCCCCCAGCACGATCCGAAGAGCGGCTTTGCCTGATCGACGCAGGCCTGGACAACATCGATCAAGCTCTGCGTCCAGGTGTACGTCTGAGTCACCGAGTACGCCCCAGCTCCGCCAATGAGGAGGGCATCCACATCGTCGAGCAAGCCGGCATGGAGCGCGTCTTCGAGCACGTTGGTGACCAGGAGTTCGTCAGGCCGGAGGCCGCAACGGTCCAAGAAGACAGCCTGCTCCTGCCGTTGCATGCGCGGCCGCGAGCGAACTTGAAGAAGCCGGACGGTCATCGGGGTTCGTGTTTTGTGTTTAGTGTCTAGTGTTTAGCGCTGATGGAGCAAGGCGGCGGGAATGCCTATCCGAGAGGTCGGGAAGCTCGGAATTTTGTTTGCCAGACTCGACCACACGCAGGATCCAAACACTAAATACTAAACACTAAACACTCGTGCCCAGCACACTACACCCCAATCTGAATCTGCGCCCAAGCGTCTCGTCCAAACCGCGCGGTGAACTCGGTGTAGAGTTTCCGGAGTGGCAATCCGACAACGTTGTAGAAGTCGCCCTCGATGCCTTCGACGAGCAACGCCCCACGATCGTCCTGGATGCCGTAGGAGCCGGCTTTATCCATCGGTGAACCGGTGGCGACGTAGTCTTCGATTTCTTGTACTGACAGGGCCGCAAACACGACCCGTGTGCGCTCGTGCGAGGTGGTTGTCTCTCCCGAGCAGACCAGAGCAAGCCCAGTGAATACGTCGTGCGAGCGCCCAGCTAGCCGGCGCAGCGTCTGATGCGCGTCCTCAACTGTGTCGGGTTTGCCCAGAATCTCACCGTCCAGGACCACGATCGTATCGGCACCGAAGACCATGGCATCCGGGTAGTGCTGGGCAATATCCTCGGCTTTGAGTTGGGCGAGATACTCGACGATGTCGGCGGGGTCAGACATCGAGTCGGGTACGCGCTCCTCGACGAGGCTCGGGTGAACGCGAAAGGAGAGTCCCAGTTGGGAGAGGAGCCGGCGCCGGCGTGGGGAACCGGACGCCAAAACAAATTCGGAGAAGGCCAAAGCAGCGTGATCGGGAGGTAGAAGAGTAGCAGACGGCGAAGATAGGATGACTGGGGCGAGAACCCTCAGCTTCCTTCGTAATCCGCAAGCCGCACCGTTCGGTACGACGATGAACCAAAGACTACCCTGCGCTTGCCTGCGCCGGAAACGCGCATGAGCTTCGCTTGACATAGGCGAAGGAGCAAGGGTATCATTCTAATGTCTCGCCCACCCGATGACCCCTGAAGGCTTGCTCAGCAGGCCGGCACCAGCGGCTTGAGCGCGTGCTCCGTGCACCGCTGAGAATCCCATCCTCATGGCTGTACTCACATTCTGTAATCACAAAGGCGGAACGGGCAAGACGACGTCCGTCATCAACGTTGCGGCCGCCCTGGGCTTGGCCGGCTACAAGACGGTCGTCATCGACCTCGACCCCCAGAGCTTTCTGACGCGCACGTTGGGCGTCGATGAGCCACCCGAGCAGGCCTCCTCGCTCCGGTTGTTTGAGAACGGTGCTTCCTTGCGCGACGCTCCGCTCTTGAGCATGAAAAACTTCGATTTGCTCCCAGCCTCGAGCGGGCTGACGAAGGCAATGCGCCGACTCAACCGCCCGACCGACGTGTTCTGGGTCAAAGAAGCGCTTGATGCGGGGCACGATTATGATGTCGTGATTCTCGATACGGCAGCAGCGGTCACGGTTTTCAGTCTCAACGCGTTGGTGTCCACTACGCAAGTGCTGATTCCCGCAACGCCGGAGTACCAACCCATTCTCGGTGCCGAGCAGACCTTCCAGACGGTCATGCTCGTCAAAGCCAAGCTGAACCCTGAGCTTCCGAAGCCCAGCTTCCTGCTCACGCGCGTCGATGCCCGGAAGCGCGTGCATGCGCATTACGCTCGCTACCTCCGGCGCAAATACGACCAGTGCGTCCTCGATCAGGTCGTCCGGACGAGCACATCGTTGGTCCAGACCAACCACGACGGGCACACGGTATTCGAACGCGCCCCGCGTGCCCGTGGAGCCAAGGATTATCTCAACGTCACACGCGAGCTCGTGCGGCGGATGGGGCTGCCTCGGAAGCTAGACCCACAGAAGCAGGAACAAAATGGCCGGCGGCCTGATGCAAGGCGCGTAGCTTCCACCACCTGATTTTCCCCACGCCTCTCATTTCGCATGCAAGTCGCCGTCCGCCGGCTGATCCTGATCGCAGGCCTTTCTGTCGTTTCTCTTCTCCTCCTGTTTCTGTTGAGCCGGCCCACCGGCCTCATGAATTACATCGCCGGCACACGCGTCCCGCCCCTGGGCGACGTGCTCGACCCTGATACTGGGGTTCTGAATGCGCAAGGCCTCACGGCCGACTCGGCGGTCACGATCCCTGACTTGACGGGCGAGGTCCGGGTCATCCGCGACACCCGGGGTGTTCCGCACATCTACGCCGGCTCCGAGCGCGATGCCGTGATGGCGCTAGGGTACGTGACGGCTCAGGACCGGCTCTTCCAGCTCGATTTCTTCCCACGTGTGGCATCAGGGCGGTTGGCCGAGGCTTTTGGGCCCGATATGGTTGGGACGGACCAGTTTCTACGGTCGACAGGCATGGAGTGGGGGGCGAAGAAAAACTTCGAACAGATCCGCAGCGAGGGAGGGCCGGTGCTCGACTTGCTGCAGTGGTTTTCCGATGGCGTGAATGCCTACATCGACGGACTCTCTGAGGACGAGTTACCCATCGAATTCCGGTTGTCCGGTTACCGGCCCAATCGTTGGTCGCCACTACAATCGCTGCGCACGATTCAGGTGCTGACGTACGATCTGTCCTTCGATGGCGACAGCTACGAATACGGCTGGCTGAAAGCGCTGATGAACGACGAGGAGTACGAGAAACTTTTCCCCCGCAACGCGCCGCTGTACGTGCCCGTGATTCCGGGCTATCCCGTGCCCGATCTCGTGCCGGATTCGCTCCGGCCACGCGGGGACGTTCGCCGGCCCGCACCGCCTCGACTGCGCCGCGTCCTCCCGAGCCTCGCTCCGGCAACGACGTCAGCGGAGCCGCGCGCCTTCTTCGAGGAGGCCGGCGAGCTCCTGGCTCGGCACGAGGCGGAACGCGAAGCCTTGCAGGGGACGGCCTTTGAGGGGTACATCGCCGGCAAAGGCTCGAACAACTGGGCCGTACACCGCGGCCGGTCCGAGACGGGTGCGCCGATCTTGGCCAACGACATGCACCTCGCGCTGAACCTGCCGGCGATCTGGTACGAAGTGCACATGGTCACGCCCGACTACAACACCTATGGCAACGTGATGCCGGGCATGCCGCTGCCCGTCGTGGCCTTCAACGACCACCTAGCCTGGGGCTACACCAACGGCACGGTCGATGTCATCGATCACTACGCGCTCGAACTCGATGCGACCGGCACGCAGTACCGCTACAACGACGGCTACCGGCCCATCGTAACAGAGATCGACACGATTTACGTCAACGGCGGCGATGCAGTGATCGATACGCTCAAGTACGCCCACTGGGGGCCGGTGATCGATGCCGGCGAGCTTGGGGCCGTGGCCATTCAGTGGACGGCCCACAAGCCGATGCGCAACATCGAAGCGCTGCGCGACATGCACTTGGCGAAGTCGATGGACGAATTCCAGGACGCCCTGAGAAACTGGGACGTGGCGCCCCAGAACGTCCTGGCCGCAAGCCGGGATGGCGAAATCGCGATCCGCACCTCCGGGCATTTCCCGATCCGTGCTGCCGGCGATGGGATCGGGTTGCTCGACGGAACGACGAGCGACTACGAATGGACGGGGCGGATT
>JBCDHV010000351.1:0-4743 GCA_038749615.1 Bacteroidota bacterium | reverse complement strand
GTTCCATCGCGTCGGCGCCCACATTCTTCAGCGCGCCGAGGCCATAGACCAACTTGCCCTCCAGCTGTCGATGTAATCGCTCGTGGAGCATCGGGCGAGCCGTGGACGACGTAGAACTCGACGTTGCCGTGATCAGCCGCAGCTTCTTGAGCTTCCAACTGGGCCAGCAACGTGAATCCGATTTCTTCGTCACTCGGGTTGGCCGCAAAGCCAGCCGGGTCGAGCACACCACTGGCGATCAGCGCGTACGTGCCCGGGTCGAGGTTGTACGAGAAGTCGACGATCACGTCGGCAGCACTCTCACTGTTGCCAGGAGCCACGCCGACGGTGACGGTTTCGTTCGCCGGCAGGTCCAAATACGGAGTAGCCGTGCGGAAGGCGAAGTCGTCAATGGCGAGATCACCGTCGAGATAGATGTCAACGATGGCCGCAGCGGGGTCCGGGGCGTTGTGAATCACCTGGACGCGGGCCGTTTCGCTGGTTTCTTCGCCATCGAGCGGCAGCAGGAACGTCGTGCCGTCTGGCAGGACCGTCAGCAGACCGAAGGCTTCACCGCCTTGGTTAGCCGCTGGGTTCAGGAAACCCGAGGCCGCCACGATGGCTGCACCGCCGGCGAGGCCAGACAGATCCGCGTTGTACGTAGCCAGAACGGCATCGTCACCCGAGTTCTGAATTTCGAGCGTGTACGCAGCCGGCGGCACCGTGATGTAGCCGCTTTCCCGCGTGAAGGGCTGATCGGTAATGATCTCGCCCACACCAACGGCTACTACGTTGACGGCCGCCGCATCAGGGGAACCGTGGAAGACATTGAACGAAACCTGTCCGTCTTCGTCGGCCATCTCACGAGCCGCGTGGATGCTTTCGAGCTGGAAGCCCGTCATCATCCCGCTCGGGTTGGCGGCAAAGCTGCTCGGGTCAAGCACGCCCGTGGCGATGTAGGCCCACGAGCTGCCGTCTTCCAGCGTGATCGGAATGGTAGCTAGGGCGTCCGAGGCGCTAGAGCTGTTGCCTGGCGCAACCCCGATGTTCAACTCGACCTCGGCAGGCAGATCGAGGAACGGGGTCGCTGTGCGGAAAGCGAAGTCGTCGAGCGTAAGGTCTCCGTTGACGTAAATGTCAACGGTCGCTGCGGCTGGGTCTGGAGAGTTATGAATGATTTGGACGCGGGCTGTCTGCGCGAGGGCCGGCGTTACAAGAAGGGCACCGAGGCACGCGAGTGCGAGGGTGCGTAGTCGATGAGTAAGCATGTACGATCCGTTTGAACAGAAGTGATAGAGACGATGTGCATGAGGGGGAAGTGCGATGGCATCTACACTGAATCGTCCAAAACGTTCACTTCTGGTACAGACCGCCGGCAGGATATGACGAAGCCGGAAGCGTTTTTTTCATCGGAACGCTTCCGGCTTCGGTACCGGAGAGGATAGTTTACAACGGGTTACGCCCGTCGCGGCAGCATCACGAGTTGGCCACGATCACGTGCTCAGGGAAGAAATAGTTGGCTTCTAACTTGCCGTTTTCTTCCGAGTCTGACCCGTGGACGATGTTCTCGCCCATGCTGTCGGCGTAGAGCTTCCGGATGGTGCCTTCGTCGGCATTGGCCGGGTTGGTGGCCCCGATGAGCGTGCGGAAGTCAGCCACAGCGTTGTCCTTTTCCAACACGATGGGCACACAGGGGCCGCTCGACATGAAGTCGGTCAGTTCGCCGAAGAATGGGCGCTCTTTGTGGACCGCGTAGAAGCCTTCTGCTTCCGCTTTCGAGAGCTTCACCATCTTCATGGCGCGGACGTGAAAGCCGGCGTCCTGGATGTGTTTAATCACTTGGCCGACGAGCTGTTTACGAACACAGTCGGGCTTCAAAATGGCAAGGGTACGTTGCATACACGGGGTCTATCTGTGCCGGTGGGCCGGCGTTGCGTTTTGGATATCTGTTCCGAACGCGAAGATAGCCGTGTGTTTCTGCGTGCCCCGTGAATCTTTAGAGGCTGTTGCAACCGTCAGATCGAAAGGCGAACGCGAGCGAATCGCGCCGGCGCTAGGCGGTTGAAGCAGCCGTAGCCGTAGCTACGGCGATGCAGACCAACGACGCGAGGGTGTGATGCAGCCGCGTGCAGCCCCGGAACGGCGGTTGCGATAGCCTCTAGATCACCGATTTGTTAAATCGGGGATTTAGCCAGCAACGAGCCGGACGGTGCCTTTGTAGGAATCGGCCCTGAAACGATGCTTCCCGCCGTTGATGCGTGCCTTGAGGTGATCGTTGTCCAGGTCGACCATGTCGATCTTGAAGTCATCGTCGAGCCGGAACCGGCGGACCTCAGCGTCCACTTCGAGGCTAGCCGACTTGGGCACGACGACGGTGATCCGTCCATCGTGGGTGTCAATGTCGATGTCGCCCTCGACGGCATCAAGTTCAACATCAATGACGCCTTTGTGCGTGTCGATCGAGAGCGGCCCCATCAAACCGGCTAGCCGGCCGCGGCTCTTGTGCGTATCGATCGAGGTGTAGCCAGCCACGTTGCGCACGGCGATGTCGCCCTTGTGGGTATCGACATCCACATCCCCACCGATGTTTGCCACGTCAATCTCCGCCTTGTGCGTCTCGACGCTCACGGACGACCGGCTCGGCACGCGGACCGTCACGTGCGTGAACGGCATGCTGTAATGGTTGCGGCGGTTGCGCTTCTTTGCCTTCTCGTAATCGACTACGAGTTCGAGCCGGCCCTTCGAGTGCCGGACGCGCAGCTCCGTGTCTTCGACAAGATCCTCGTGCTCATCGGCCACGATCTCAACCTTGTAGGAGACCTCGTTACGGTCCCAAGATTTCACCTCGATGGTCCCCTTGAACGTGTCGATAAGGATCTTGCCATCGTTATCGAGCGGCAGGGTATCAGACAAAACACGTTCGTTTTGCGCAAACGCCAGGGCAGGCAAAACAAGCAGAACGAGAGCACGGGCGAGGTGGCGCATGACGACGGGGCGGTGGTGTACGAGGTGGTGTGTAGAGAGATACATTTCACGTTACGGCCCTGCCAGACTCCGAGTTACGCCATTCACAACAAGACGGTTGGGCGGTGGGTAGGTGGGTGGGACGCTCGCAGGCTCGCTGCGGGTTAGCTTGCCAAGGCCAGGCAACCACGACATGCCACTTGCCACCCGCCACGCGAGTAAAACGAGCCCCTGCCACCTGCCACGCGAGAGAAACGAGCCCCTGCCACCCGCCACGCGAGTAAAACGAGCCACCAGCTACCCGTCCACACGCAACTCGGCACGCGAGGGAAGCGAGCCCATGGGCGAGCGTAGCGTCAGGCTGGCAGCGGTGACCTTGAGGGGGTTGTCCGGACCCACTCCGCTCAGGCTGTCGATCAAGACTAGCGTGTGGGCATCCATGAGGGGGCGAAAGACAGTCTCGGCGTTGGCGTGGGCGGCCTCGTCGGCGTACTCGGTGAACAGGGCTACGTCCCAGCCGGCCGTCGTGTCGTCCGACACATAGACCTGGTACGAGACGATTCCACCAGCCTCCAGTGCCTCAGCCCGCAATGCGACCCAGTTCGCGTCCACGAAGGCGAGGTAGCGCTCCTGTTGCCCGGGCTTCGTGCGCATGAAATCGGCACTCCAAACCGAACGAGAGCGGTCGGGTGCCGGCTCGGGCAGAGGGTCTTGCTGACACGCAGACGAGACCAGGCCGATACACAGGAGAAGCGCAGAGATGAAACGGATGGACATGGGAAGGATGGGCTGTTCAGGTACCAGAAAGACGCACAGGCCGCCAACGCTACGCTGCGTCTCTCTTCGATACCAAGCGCTTCTGCCGCCCCTGCGCCCACCCGTTTCTGTGGCGCGGTGAAGAGTGGCTGAGCAGAAGAGTGGCTGAGCAGAAGAGTGGAGGAGTGAATTTCGAGTGCCGCCCGTCGTGCTCGAAGAGCAAGCGACCCACCCACCTACCCACCTCTCTCCAAATCCGTATCTTCCCCACTCACCAACCGCCGGCTCCATGAGGCTTTCCCAACGGTACCCCAGTAAACGTGCGTTTGTCACAGGTGCAGCCTCTGGGTTTGGGCGGGCGTTGTGTCTGGAATTAGCCGCGGAGGGCTGGACGGTTGGGGTAGCGGACATCGACGCAACGGGGCTGGCAGATGCGGCTCAAGCGGTCACTGAAGCCGGCGGCGTGGCGGATCGGTTCACCCTCGATGTAGCGGACCCCGAGCAGGTTCAGGCAGCGGCAGATGGGTTCGTTGACTCGCACGGAGGCGTCGATCTGGTGATCAACAACGCCGGCATTGCCGTCGCCGGCCGGCTCGAAGAGACGCCGCTTGCCGACTGGCAGAAGATCATCGACATCAACCTCTGGGGCGTCATTCATGGGTGCCGGAGCTTCGTGCCCTACCTCCGCCGCGCCGGCCAGGGGCATGTGGTCAACGTAGCCAGCGCAGCCGCGTGGGCGGCCGGGCCGCGCATGAGCGCGTACAACGTCACCAAGGCCGGCGTGCGTGTACTCACCGAGACGCTGTACGGTGAGCTGAAAGCCGAAGGCATCGACGTATCGGTCGTGATGCCTCTGTTTTTCCAGACGAACATTGGCCGCAACCAACTCAGCAGCGACCGCGAGCGTGCCCTCACCGAACGCCTCGTCACCACATCGGGCGTGACGGCGCAGGAAGTTGCCCAGTACACGCTCCGCGCTGCCGGCAACCGGAAGATCCACATCCTCTACCCCCGCCAATCGGCTCTGCTCTGGCGCCTCAAACG
>JBCDHV010000350.1:0-4747 GCA_038749615.1 Bacteroidota bacterium | reverse complement strand
CGGCTGCCCGGAGATAGGAAATGGCGAGCAGATCGAACAACGCCTTGTTCTCTGGGCGAATGCCCCCGGGATTGTCGCCCACAGCCTCGATAAGTGCCGACAATTCTCGGATCGCTTGGCGGGTCCGGCCGGCGTAGAGTAACTCGTTCGCGAAACTGTAGCGGAGCAGCAAGGCTTCCGGTCCCTCAGCTACTTCGAGTTGCTTGGCTATCTGATCTGCCCGTAAGCCGTTGAGATGAAAATACGGCGTCGGATCAGCTTCGGCTTGCGATGCAATTTGGTCGAGTTCGGCCCGCATCCGATCCGTCCCTTCGAGATCCGAAAAGGGCTCGGAGCGGTCCGCGCATCCAGCCAGAATGAGCAACGCTACCGCACACCCAATGCTACGCATCTGCTTACCCATGCTTGATCTGATCGGTCAATTCCTTCCACAAGGCAACCGTAGCCTTTGCGCCGGCTCCACGCTGGTCGAAACTCAGCAGTGGAGCTCGCTCAACGCCCATCCGCTCAATTTGGCTGTTGTTGGGCACGGTGATGTGCAGCATTCCCGGAGTGTTCGACACATGGTGGGCAATCAGCTCTCGATGCAGCTTGCGCCGCCGGTCGACCATCGAAAAGAACGCATACCGCCGCGGCGGTTTCTTCACCGACTTCGCCAGGAACGCGTCGACCCGTTCGAGGGACCGGGAAGCGAGAGGAGACGGCACCAGGGGCACGACAACGACATCAACTGCTGCGAACACAGCCTCGGCAACTTCAGAGAGTGCCGGCGCGCAGTCGATCACGATGTCGAGATAACTGCTGTCGACGGCCTTAAGGAGCCCTTTGAGTTGTTTGTGGGGCTTAGACGTCCCTGCAATGTGCACATCGAGGTGCCGGTAAGAAAAGTCGGAGGGCAGCACGTCCAGCAAGGCAAACTGAGTGCCCTGCACTTGCTCGGCCCAGGCCGCCTTCTTGCTCAGCAGCTTCCCAGCCTTGCCTTTGAGTTTCGGCTTGACGCGTAGGTAGAAGCTGGCCGCCCCCTGCGGGTCCAGGTCGATCAGCAACGTCGGCCGGCCGCTGCGGGCCGACAAATGCGCGAGATTGACGGCCGTCGTGGTCTTCCCTACCCCACCTTTCATACTGTACACGGCGATGACGCTCATGTGTGAGAAACGTTGTTACGGTTACATGGGGGTGGAATGAAAATCGGTCTACTCGTCCCGGAGCGGCCACGGAAAGGCCCGGATGGGGCTGTCATTGCTGGCTACGACGAGCAGGTCGAACATCTCAGGCCGGCGGATGCGCGCTAATTCTCGCACCTCGCCGCGGAGATCGAGCTGTCTGAGATTGGGCCGTACCGCGGTGACATCGCCGGATGGCGCGTCAGTGGTGAACCGGAGCCGTACGCCCACTCCTGCATCGTAGCGCCCTGCTGACGGTTTCGTACCCGTGAAGTTGCCAGCGGCAAGAAGATCACCGGGAGCGAGGATAACGGTTGTAAACAACGGACTCAACTGGGCGAGGTCTGGCAAACGGTGCAACACAAACTGACCGGCTCCGTCGTTCTCGGCCCAGGAGGACGCGAGCTCTTGCACACGCCGAGTTTCCGCTCGTGCGCGCTGCGTCGCTTCAAACAACTCCTCGTACGTACGAGCACCAAACGACGTAAAGGTCGTGTACTGCTTCCGCAACTCGACGAACTGCTTGCGGAGATCGGATTGCATCGCTCCGAGGTAGGGCGCTTCGTCACGGGTGTACGTGACGAGTTGCTCGACGCTACCGTTTTGGTCGAAGTCGGCCACATGCATCCGCACAGGATCCGTTGCACTGGCCCGAAGCGGTTGATTCAAGCCGGCATTGCCCAGCAGCAGATCCATGTCGCCGTCGCCGTCCAAGTCGGCGGTGGTGACGAAGCGCCAGAGCCCAGTCGCGGACTCGAGCCCAACGTCGGCGCGTTCCAAGCCTCCTTCTTGCGTCCGGGCGAAAATCGTAGGCGCTATCCACTCCCCGACCAGCACCAGCTCTTCGCCCTCGGCAGGCAACACGTCGGCCCAGACGGCATCCGTGACCAAACCCACCTCGGCCAAATCAGGCGCTCGTGTAGACGTTTCGTCCACAAAGACCCCAGAGCCGTTGTTCACCAGTAGGATACTCTGAGGCCACTCGCCGTAGGCCCGCGCCTTGACCCGTCCTCCTACAAACAGATCGAGATCCCCGTCACCGTCCGCATCGCCGGCTGCTACCGCTCCACCGTTTTCGTACCACTCGGGCAGTGCGGCTCGGTCTCGCACGAGCAGGCCGTCTTCGTTGCGGTAGAACCGGTCGGCCAAGCCGGCATTCTGCCCCCAGAACTCGTTGCCGGCAGACACGACGTAGAGGTCCACATCCAGATCTCCGTCCGCATCGAACCAGAGGGCGTCTACGTCTTCGTGCAAGCTGTCAGCCACCAACGCCGGCTGTTCTGAAACCGCGAACGCGCCGTCTGTCTGTTGGACGAAGAGTGCACCAGCCTGGTATTTCGCCCCACCGATGAACACGTCGTCGAGCCCGTCGCCATCCACGTCACCCACGGCCAGCGCCGGCCCCTCCATCGACACCTTCTCAGGCATCAACAACTCGCGATTGAAGTCTACGAACGTGTTTTCAACATGCGTGAACTCTAGTCCGAGCTCGCCGGCAAGATCGGGATCCGGCTGCACATCGATTGGACGAGTACGACCCGTGGGCTCGTACGCAAGCGACGTGCGGCCCGAGCCAGAAATACGCTGCTCCTGGGTCTCGCCCCCCGGCCACACCACGCGCACATCGACTGAATCTGACGCCGTGCCTGTGATCACCGCCGGCTCGGACGACGAGAGCCAACCCCGAGTGGGATAGACGTCGAAGGCCGTCGACGCCGAATCGGCCACCAAGGTCACGCGCGTGCCCAAGCCGTACGGATTACCTGCCGGGCCTTCGAGCGTCAGATGCAATGCCGGCCGCGCCCCGTTTTCGACCGCGGTGTTCTGGTACAGCGATACGGGCTCGTTAACGTGACTGACGATGAGATCCAGATCACCGTCGCCATCGAGATCGCCGTGGGCGACGCCTGTGGAGAAGCCGACGTGGTCAAGCCCCCAAGTGGCCGAAACGTTGGCCATGCCGAGCCGGCCTTCATTGCGAAACGCGTAATTCGGCACGGGGACGCTCGGCATTTTCTCGACTAGCTCAAGGTCATTTCCACCTTCGTCGGCTTGGAGCGACGCCTGCACGGCTGCGTTCGAGTGAAAGTTCAGGTAGTCGAGATCGTTGGGGCGGCGCAGGATACCGTTCGTGATGAACACGTCCTGCCGGCCATCTAAATCGTAGTCGCCGAAGAGCGCTCCCCAGCTCCAATCCGTTGCTTCCAGGCCGGCGAGGTACGCGGCGTCTTGAAACGCCGGCACGCCGGAGGCATCGAGGCCGGCGTTGAGTTGCAACGTGTTGCGGCCGTGCTGGTGGTGATAGCCGAAGCGGCGCTTCAGTTGGTAAATGTCGTACGCCTCGGCTGTTTCCGACGTTTGGCGCGTCAGTTCGTCCTCAGGAAGCATGTCGAGCACAACCAAATCCATCCGGCCATCCCCATTGACATCGCCGGCGTCCGTTCCCATCGAGAATTGGCTCGTGTGCGGCATGGATTCGCGCACGGACTCGCGAAACGTACCGTCGCACTGGTTGAGGTAGACGTAATCGTTCTCGTGGAAATCGTTGGCGACGTAGAGGTCCGTGCAGCCATTGCCATCCAAATCGGTCACGGAGGCGCTGAGGCCGTAGCCGATGCTACCTGAGTACAGCCCGGCATCCAGGGTCACATCGGTGAACTGGCCATCGTCGTTTCTGAACAACCGGTCGCCGGCGGTGGGATGCGGTTGGTCACGGAGGAAGGCACGGCCAAGCGTGCGCTCGGTGTGGGTCGAGTGATTGAGCAGGTACAGGTCGAGATCGTGATCCCCGTCGTAATCAAAGAAGTACGCTTGCGTCGAGTAGCCGGCAAAGTCCAGCCCAAAGGCTTCCGCTTGCTCGCTGAAGCGCCCCGTGCCATCGTTGATGAACAGCTCGTTACGGCCGGCTTGGCCCTCGTAGCCACTGAGCGCGCTCACATAAAGATCGAGGTGCCCGTCGCCGTTGACATCGGCCATGGTGACGCCGGTGGTCCAGTCCGCAGAGCCGGCGACGCCTGCGGTTTCGGTCACGTCCTCGAACGTAAAATCCCCCCGGTTCAGGTAGAGCCGATTAGGATCTTGGTTGGACGCCAGATACACGTCCGGCAGGCCGTTGCCGTCTACGTCCCCAACGGCCACACCGGCTCCGTTGTAGAAATACAGATACCGGAGGATGTTGAACGATTCGTCTTCGACGAGCCGGTTCTCGAACGCGACGCCGGTATCTTCCGGCGAACGCTCGACGAACAACGTCTGGGCGGGCTCGGATGCCGGCTGTGTGCAACCGGCGAGCAGAGCGACGCACGCACACAGAAGCGCACCTGCTGAGAGTCGGCCGCTCATACGCCCCGCCCGGATTCGTTCCGCTGCTCGAAGACCACGGCCGGCGCGTCATTTCTGAGCGCAACGAGACGGGTACCCAACCGGATCAGGTCCCGCACTTGGCCGGTCATCCAGAACCCGCTTTCGCGCGCGGTGACCGGCGTAAACTGACCGGTGCCATCGCCGAGCAACACGATGCCGCGTAACGCATCCATCCGGCCGATTTGAGGCTCTACCCCGTAGAAATTACCAGCGGCAACGAT
>JBCDHV010000349.1:0-4757 GCA_038749615.1 Bacteroidota bacterium | reverse complement strand
GCGGCTACACACCTTCTCAGGCGTGTCGTAGGTGGTAATCGACCGTAGGCGCTCGAAATGGATGAGCGTCGGGCCGGCAAACATGAGCAGGAGCGTATCCTCAGCGCCTACCCGAACGACGGCGGTGTGCCGCTTCTCATCCGCCGGCACCACGCGCCGAAACATCTCGACGTAGAGGGTGAGCTCTGAATCGAGCACGCGCGTCGCAACCCGGTAGTCGTCCGTGCGCAACTCGGTGACTGTGGCTTGAACGACATCGGGCTCCTGCGGAACGACGGCTACGAACCGTTTCCGCCTTTTCGGGGCATGAACAGGTACGAAATGAACCCGCCCTTCGTCGTACTCATTCCGGAAATCGGCCTTGAGTGTTTTGAGGAGCGTTTTGCGGTCGAACTGTCCGGGCTTGGGAGCTTTGTCTTTCTTGCTCTTCTTGGCCTTTCCTTTCTCAGCTTTTTTGGCATCGGCCTTCTTCGCATCGAGCGCGACCGTGGACGGTTCGAGGTCGACGTATTCCAAGTCCGGCGGGGCAATCGCGACGGCAACCAGTGGCATATCGTAGCCAAGAGCCGCGCAGCGATCCAGCATTTCGCGGAGCTGCCGCGTGAACGGGCCTTTCTTGAACTCACCCCCGAGTTCAGACCCATCGCCTCCGATGCTGAGATCGTCGAAGTCGTCATCGAACGCGCTCATCCCTGAGCTTCCACCCATCGTGAGCGAGAAGTCCGATGCATCCTCACCAGACATGCCGGCGAACGCATTCGCGCCGGCAGCCGCGGCCATGGATTGAGCCGTCTCCCGGCCCTTGTTGAAGCGGTGGACGATCTCGAAACGCCCACCACTCGAACGCATGAGCACACCAACCACGTTCGACGCGGTCAGTGCAATGCCGAGCACCGCCTGTGATTGTGCCTCCTTTTTCATGTGCTTGCCCCCTGTTGGGTGTTGGACTTCAGTCTGTGGATGCGGACCAGCTCCTCGCGTAGCGCCGGAGAGCATGGGTAGGGTTGGTGCCTCGTTTTCCCCGCGCACGGCGTGGAATCCGACCCTGATCCGGATGTCCTGCTCTGAAGTGACGTCAGGCTCCTGCCTGCTGCATGAGTTGCACCAGTCGTTTCTTGTTGTTTGCGTAGTTGAGTGCCACCTTGGGTGTCACCTTGCCTCGTGCCACGAGCCGGAAAAGGTCTTGCTCAAGCGTGATCATGCCATGCTTGCTGCCCTCCCAGATCATCTGATAGATCTCGTGCACGTTTCCGTTTTTGATCGCGGCCTTGGCCGGCGGATGCAGCCACAGCACTTCTTTCGCTAGCACCCGCCCGCCCTTGCGGCCCGGCAGAAGCTTCTGCGAGATGATGCAGCGCAACACGTCGGCCAGGCGGTTCCGAATCCGCTCTTGCTCGTCCGTCGGGTACTCGGCAACGATCCGGTCGATGGTCTCCACGGCACTGGCCGTGTGCAAGGTGGAGAACACCTTGTGGCCCGTATCTGCCATTTCGAGGGCGGAGGAAATCGTCTCCGGGTCCCGCATCTCCCCTACCACCACGATGTCCGGGTCCTGCCGGAGTCCTTGAATCATGCCGTCGACGAAGCTGTTGACATCAGTCCCGACTTCCCGGTGCCGGATGATGCACCGCTTCGACGTGTGCATGTATTCGATCGGCTTGGCGACCAAGAGAATGTGTCCGTCGAAGTCCAAGTTGTTGGCTTCGATGATGGCGTCGAGGGTCGTGCTCTTCCCGGAGCCAGTTACCCCCGTGACCAGGTTCACCCCATCCCGCACCTTGCTGAACATCAGCCCTTGCTCGATGAGCGGATGGAAGCCGAGCGATTTCAGCGGGAAGGCCGTCTCGGCCAGCATCCGCATACACACGGCCAGGTGCTGATTGTCGAAGTAAATCGTCGTCCGGTACCGGCGAGGCTTCTGCACGCCATTCGCCGTTCCAAAGTCGAGCTTGATGCCCTCTTGCTCAGGCTGAAGCGTGTAGCTCAAGTCGCACGAGAAGTGCTCCACGAGTTCGCCCTGTTGCCGTTCGGTGAGCATCGTCAAGAGCAACGCATCCGACTCGTCGAACGTCAGCTGACCAAGTTGATCGATGGGCTTTTTGAAACCGTCGACCCGCATCCAAATGCGCCGGTTACACGCCGGCCCGCCTAGATCCATGTCCGAGGCATCGACCCTGGTCATGTAATAGGCCAGTTTCCGGTAAATGGTACGGACTGCCGCAACGTCCTCTTCCGGCAGCATCAAGATGCGTTCTGCCATGAGCCGGATGCGCTCCTTGCCTATCAGGTCTGAAGGCAGCGTCCGAATGGCTGCGTAATACGACTCCGGAAGAACATGGCCGGGCACTCCAATACTGTCGTCGGGGACCGTCGTGGTCAGGCCGTCACCTTGGGAAAAGTTGAGTTCCACGGTAGGAAGAAGTACAGGGGTTCAAAAAAAGAACGCGTAGGCCAACCCGTTTCCGTCTCAGCCATGCGGGTTTGTCAGCCGATCTTTGTCAGTCGGGCACCACCTTGCCGGCCCATTCCGAGTAGCCGATCATGTCGACGCCGCCACCGCCACCGCCGGCGAAGTCAGCTTCACACGCAGGTAGCCGCCCAGCTGCCACACCAAAGACGAAGCTCGACCCGATGGCTGCTGGATTGCCGTCCTCGTCTCGCCAGCCATTGGCGTCGAGGTAGTTCTTGCCACGTGGCACACTCTCGGCTTGGAGAGCCACCCACGTGTGCATCGCCGGCAGGCTGATGTTTGTGGAGTAAATGTCGAGGCGGGCGCCGCGATAAGTCGGCGCACCTGCGAAGGCACTTCCATCATCGTCGTCGTCGTCACCGCTCCAGCCCCCATCATCATCGTCGTCGCTGTCACCTCCATCATCATCGTCGTCGTCACCGCTCCAGCCCCCGTCATCATCGTCGTCGTCGCTCGAATGGCCAGCTGTTGCATGAAACGCGTAGGGTGGTTTCGGGAACACCGGCCCCGTGCACCCGAGCCAACTGCTCGCACACGAGCCATATGGAGCTGCTGGATGAGGAGGCACGGCTTCAGGTGCGAGGCCAGCAGCCGGCGCAATGCGGGTCCCGTTGCCGGCCCATACAATGTCTGGCAGGCCATCGCCGTCCGTATCCGTCGTCGGAAGTGGCCCAAGACCAACCTGGCCCCACAGCGCATTTGGACGAATCGGATCGTTCACGTCACCGATCACAACGGTAAAGTCGAGAACGCGGTCGTCTTCGCAACCGGAGGCGTCGCCGTAATCGAAGACGAACAGCTCCGAGTTTTTGTCATGCACGCGTCCGTAGTACCCGTAATCTGAGCCTACGCAAAACCGGATGTCGGACTCTTCCATCCCACTGTCTTCGTAGACAGCAATGATCGTAAATCCTTCGTTATCACCACCACCGATGTTGAGGCCACTCAACCGGTAGTCATGCGTGCCGAGTTGTACGAGCGAGGTGACATCGGCATAGTAGACGGCATTGCCGGATTCTACGTCCATCTCGCCTGTGATCGAGTGTGCCACACCGTCGACAGCGAGGGTGACATTCTTACCGTTTTCCTTGTTCGATCCACCCCTGGTGATCCAGACGAGTTCAGCGTAGACCAGGCTGCTACCCGGGATCGTAAAGTCATCAATCTGCCCGTTGGAGCTGCCCAGCATGCCGGCACCTTCCACAACGTATCCGTAGTTACCGGTGAACGTGTGGCACTGCGCCATGACTTCGGAGACTTGGTCGCTTGCCGTCGGGCCCATTCCGAGGTTCTGCTCGAATTCGACATCGATGATGTGATTCGTCAGTGCTGTAGCTCCTCGGATCTGCATCTTCATCCGTGGCTTCGGGCCAGGAACATAGATCGCCGTATCGACCCGGTAGGCGCCATTTGCATAGGCCGTTTCGAGGTCGTTAAGCGTGGCGGTCAGCGCGTTCCAGTCTGTGTCTTCTGCCAGTTGCTGGCGGATGACGTTCAAACCAGTAAGTGCGATCTCCCGGGAGTACACCTCCTGTTGGAAGGTGGCCGCCTCTTTGGTGGAATCGATCGTGTCGCGCTGGTACGCAAACATCACGATCGAGGCCACCGCTACGGCGCCAAGCACAGCAAGTATGTTAGAATATCCCATGGTTTGGTTGTGTCGTGAGTGCCTGAGAAAGAGGGGGCTCCAGACGATCTACCTGGAGCCCCTTCCGTATTGGATGCAGGCTACTCGACGTGATTAGTCGTCATCATCATCGTCGTCATCGTCGTCGTCATCATCATCGTCGTCGTCATCATCATCGTCGTCGTCATCGTCATCGTCATCATCATCATCGTCTTCGTCGTCCCCACCGTTAGCGTCGTTGTTGCACGGTCCGTCAGTAACATCTTCGTCACTGCAATAGCTCAACAGGTCGGTGAGCAGCACGGACCGCTGGATGCCGTCATCGCAAATGATGACTTTGAGCGCGTCGAGCGGATCGATGTGCGAGCCGAGGCCGCACGGTTGGCCTCCGTTGCCGTTGTTGACCGTACTCGGCGTGTAGTTCAGCGTCTCGCTGTCCCACTCGCTCACAGAGAGCGTGGTGACACTGTTGCTGCCAGTACCCGGATCTTCCCACGGATCGGGGATGATTTCCGGGACGGGTGGCACCGAAACCACCTCGGTTGGTCCTTCGACGTCGATCCAGCACGGCGAGATCAGGTTACCCACGACGATGCTCCCTGCAGAGCAGTCCGGCGGTGGGAAGCTGGTCTTGTGCGGGCCCCAGCCGTCGGAGCATCG
>JBCDHV010000348.1:0-4773 GCA_038749615.1 Bacteroidota bacterium | reverse complement strand
GCTCATCGCCTCGCCTAGATTGCCGAGCGTGGCCGATAAGCCCCACGTCTTCAGCGATGGTCTCCACTGCCGCAGGCGGGCCAGGCACAGCTCGGTCATCACCCCACGCTTACTCCCGATCAACTCGTGCCATTCGTCGACGACAACCGCTTTCAACGTCTGGCACTGCTCCGAAAACCAGGAATGCGTGAGTAGCAGCGAGAGGCTCTCGGGCGTGGTGATGAGTACCGTTGGGAGGTTCTTCCGCTGGCGTTTCCGGACCGACTGCGACGTGTCGCCCGTGCGCCGTTCCACGCGCCAGGGCAACCCCATGGCCTCGACCGGCGCAAGCAACGACCGCTCCGTATCGGCCGCCAGCGCGCGGAGCGGCGTTAGCCAGATCACGGTGAGCGGTTCCGTCTTCGATTCGAGCCTGGAGGGGGCCGCTTGGTACTCCGAAACAGGCCCGAGAAACGCGGCCAGGGTCTTGCCGGTCCCGGTGCCGGCATGGATCAGCCCGCTCTCGCCGTCGAGATAGGCCGCCCACGCCGCCCGTTGAAAACCGAACGGCTCCCACCCGTGCTCAGCAAACCAACCCTCAACTGATCTCAGACGTGTATCCGCCACGCTCTACTCGCTAGTTGTACGTCAAACGAACCACAGACCACTACTCCACGATCAACGCCTTCAGGGTTTCCAGCGTGTCCGCTTCTTCGATGGGCTTGTCGTGCCGCCAGCGGAGAATCCGAGGAAAGCGCACGGCCACGCCGGACTTGTGCCGGCTCGATGTCTGGATGCCCTCGAAGCCAATCTCGAACACGTGCTTCGGCGTGACGCTGCGGACCGGGCCGAAGCGATCTTTCGTGCTGCGCCGGACGTAGGCGTCGACTTTGCGCATTTCCTCGTCGGTCAGGCCGCTGTACGCCTTGGCGAAGGGGACGAGCTGGTCGCCCTCCCAGACGGCGAAGGTGTAGTCGCTGTAGAGGCTGGCCCGCCGGCCGGAGCCGCGCTGCGCGTAGATCATGACGGCGTCGATGGTGTAGGGGTCGACTTTCCACTTCCACCAATCGCCGCGTTTTCGGCCGACGCGGTACGGGGCGTCTTTGCGCTTGAGCATTAGGCCCTCGACGTGGCGCTGGCGGCTACCGGCGCGTGCCTCAGCGGTTTCGCCCCACGTATCGGTTTCCAAGATTTCGGAAATCAGAAAGCCGTCGGCTCCTTCGATGAGTGCTTCGAGCTGTTCCCGCCGCCAGACCGTGGGCCGCTCACGCACGTCTTCACCGCCGGCCTCCAACACGTCGAACGCCATCAGCACCACCGGCACCTCGGCCAGCAGCTTCTTCCCGACCTTTTTCCTGCCGATCCGGCGCTGCAGCTGCGCAAACGGCAGCACACCGTCTCGCCACGCAAGCAATTCGCCATCGAGCACCGTCCCATCCGGCAAGTGCTCCGCCGCGGCAACGACTTCCGGATATCGGTCGGTTACGAGTTCTTCCCCCCGTGACCAGACGAAGACCTCGCCTCTCCGCTTGATCACCTGCGCCCGAATGCCGTCCCACTTCCACTCGATCTGCCAGAGATCCCGCGCGCCGAGGCCATCGAGTTCGTCCTCCGTCTGGATGGGATAGGCGAGGTAGAACGGGTAGGGCCGGCTGTGGTCATCGTCCGTAGTTTCTGCCGAGAGCAGGCTGAGGTAAAAGTCTGGCGTAGGCTCCCACGTCCCCATGAGCCGGTGAGCGAGTATCGCCTCATCGACGCCGCTCACGCTGGCCAGCGCCCGGACGAGCAACTTCTGCGACACGCCGACGCGGAAACCTCCCGTCAGCAACTTATTCCAGATGAAGCGCTCGGTGCCGGAAAGCGCCTGCCATGCCGCGGTCACCGAGGCGCGTTGCTCGTCTTCCGTTTGGTCCCGCAGGGGCAAGAGCCGTTCGTGCACCCAGGTTGCGAGCGAGCCCTCAGCCGGCTCGTCGCGCTCAGGGAGCACCAACGTGATGGTTTCTGCCACATCGCCGGCCGCATCGTAGCACTCGCGGAAGAGCCACTCTGGCAGTCCCGCCTCGTCGGCCGCCCACGCCCGCAGCATCTTGGCCTGGATCAACCGTTTCTGACGCCGGCCGCTGAGGAAGTACACCACCCATGCAGCATCTGCCGGACCGGCCGTCTCGAAGTACTGCGCCATCGCCGCCACCTTGGCGTTGGTCTTCGTCGTTCGGTCGAGCTGTTCGTACAACGCGGCGAAGTGGGTCACGGGAGTCGGTTGGTTAGTCGATGGTTAGGCGGTTCTAGGGCGAGCGGGTTCACGCAGGCCCTGACGGTTCCTCGGCTTCGCCGGCGAAGCGGGTTTCCAGGGCCTCGGCGTTGAGGCCGCGCTCCCGGCACCAACGGGCGACGGCGGCCGTGTAGCCGTGTGTGGGGAGAATCGTCTTAGCGCCGGTAGCTTCGATGACGCGGGTGAGGTTGGGCCAGTCGGCATGGTCTGAGAGGACGAAGCCCCGGTCGACGCTGCGCCGGCGGCGGGCGCCACGAATGCGCATCCACCCGCTCGCAAACCCGGTCTCGTGCACGCCGAACCGCCGCATCCAGGGCGAACCAGCCGCCGAGGTCGGCGCTACGATCAACGCGCCGGCCCACTCGGATTTCTTTTTCTCGATGGCCCCGACGTAGGTCGTCTTGGGCAGGTCGATGCCGGATGCCCGGTACGCCTCGTTGAGCTTGCTTGGTGCACCGTGACAGTAGATCGGGCCGATGCTAGCATCGACGCCCATCAGCACGCGCTGCGCCTTGCCGAGCGAGTACGCGAACACGACGCTCGCCTTGCCGGCTGCCTGGTTCGTCCGCCACCATGCGTTGATTTCAGCGCACACATCGGCCGGATTGGGCCACTGGTAGAGCGGAAGTCCAAACGTGGACTCGGTGATGAACGTATCGCAGGGAACGAGTTCGAACGGCTCGCACGTCGGGTCAGGCGCGGCCTTCCAGTCGCCCGTGACAACCCATACCTCACCCTTATGCTCGACGCGCACCTGCGCCGATCCCAGCACATGGCCAGCCGGATGCAACGAGACCCGTACGCCATTCATCGTCACCACCTCGCCATAACCAACGCTCTCGATCGCCGCCTCTTCGCCGAGCCGCGCGCGCATCAGATGCCGGCTACGCACAGAGCCGAGGTAACTCCGACTCCCCGGACGCATATGGTCGGCATGGGCGTGCGTGATGACGGCCCGGTCCACGGGCTGCCAGGGATCGACGAAGAAATCGCCGGCTTCGCAGTAGAGCCCGTACGGCGTTAGGGTGAGCATGGTGAACGATGGAAATGATAGATGCGCGAGGCTGGACGGTAGGTTCAGGCGTACTCGGAAACTGAGGGCGTGGGTGCGCATAGCTCACCCGTCTCCACTCATCAATCCCAAATCCAGATGTCACCGTTTCTCTACGAGCTTCTTCGCACACCCAGCCCCTCCGGTTTCGAAGCGCCCGGCCAGCGGGTGTGGGCCGGCTATGTCCGCGAGGTGGCAGACCGCGTGGAATCCGACACGTACGGCTCGGCCTGGGCCGTGCTGGACGGCCATGACGACGTGCCGAGCCTGTTGTTGGAAGCCCACGCCGATGAGATCGGGCTGATCATCCAGCACGTCACGGACGCCGGCTTCCTGCGCATCAACCGCATCGGCGGCTCAGACCGGGCGATTGCGCGCGCCAAGCGCGTCGTGATTCTGGGCGACAACGGTCCCGTCCGGGGCGTCGTCGGCAATACCGCCATCCACATCCGCGACACCAAGGACGAAAAGGCCCCGGAATGGCACGAGCTGTTCGTCGATGTCGGAGCCTCGGACAAAGCCGGCGTGACCGCGCTCGGACTGCGCGTCGGGCATCCCGCTGTATACGCCGATGAACCTGAGCTTCTCAACGAGCACCACCTCGTCGGCCGGGCCCTCGACAACCGGATCGGCGGCTACATCATCGCCGAGGCCCTGCGCCGGCTCGCTGGCGACTGGCCGGCCGGCACGGTGACGGCCCTCAACAGCGTACAGGAGGAAATCGGCGGTCACGGCGCTACGATGGCGGCGTATCGGCTCCGGCCAGCGGTGGCGCTCGTCGTCGATGTCACCCACGCGACCGACACGCCCGGCGTCTCCCAGGCCAAACACGGCGATGTCAAACTCGGAGCCGGCCCGACGCTCACGCACGGCACGGCCAATCATCCGCATGTCGTGCGCCGGCTCATGGCACTGGCCGAGCAGGAAGGCATCGCTATCCAGCACGAGGCCAGCAGCCGCTACACCGGCACCGACACCGACAGCATCTTTCGTAGCCGCACCGGCATCGCCTCCGCCCTCATCTCGCTCCCGATGCGCTACATGCACTCGACCGTCGAGACTGTCGACCTCCGCGATGTCGATGCATGCATCCGTTTGATGGCTGCCTTCGCCAAGAGCTTGAAGGCCGGCGACACGTTCGGAATCGACTTGGGGTGAGCTGTCGGCCCTGATGTTACCAAGTTGTGTCTTTCGGCCGCCTACTGATGCCCGTACTGGAGCACTTCACACATCCTCCACGTAAATCGAAGCTTGTGTTAAGAAATCGTAACCTATTTAAGGGCGGCGTTTCCATTGTATATTCAGAGCACTTGCTCGTCTTGCCAACGAGGCCGAGCGGACCGCCGTCGCCAACTATCTTCGGATCGGTTCGCCGCCAGTCGGCAGAGTATTTTTCCTCGCTGCTGAGACGCTTCGTCCCACCACACAAGAGGAGCAGTTTTCCCACCAGCGAAAGGCTCTGGACCCTCGG
>JBCDHV010000347.1:0-4785 GCA_038749615.1 Bacteroidota bacterium | reverse complement strand
TGGATGGGGCGCTGCCCGAATTGCGGCTCCTGGAATTCCTTCGTCGAGGAGACGATCAAGCCGGCCCCGGCACGGCCATCGTTAGGCTCCGTCGCTCCAGCCGGCTCCAAGCCCGAACGCCTACGCGATGTCGAGGAGGTAGAGGCCAGCCGCCTAAAAACCGGCGTTGGGGAATTCGACCGGGTGATGGGCGGCGGCATCGTGCAAGGCTCGTTTACGTTGCTGGCCGGCGATCCGGGCATCGGGAAGAGCACGCTCATGACCGAGATGGGCCGCTACCTGCAAGACCGGCGCGTGCTCTACGTCACCGGTGAAGAATCGACGCGGCAGGTCAAGCTCCGGGCCAAACGGCTCGGGTTAGAAGGCGATACCGTTTATCTGTACGCCGAGACCAACGTCGAGGAGATCGTCGCCGCTGCCGGCAAACTGGACCCCGAGGTAATGATCGTCGATTCTATCCAGACGGTCTTCTCGCCTCAAATCCAGAGCGCGCCGGGGTCCGTGAGCCAAGTTCGGGAATCGGCGTCGGCGCTCATGCAACTGACGAAATCGACGGGGATTGCGACGTTCGTCGTCGGGCACGTCACGAAAGACGGACAGATTGCCGGCCCTCGCGTGCTGGAGCACATGGTCGATACGGTCTTGTATTTCGAGGGCGATCGGCATCATGCCTACCGCATCCTTCGCACCGTCAAGAACCGCTTCGGCTCGACGAACGAGATCGGCCTGTTCGAAATGCGCTCGACGGGGCTACGAGAGGTCAACAATCCCAGCGAGATCTTCCTATCTGAGCGTAGCTATGGCGCGAGTGGATCGGCCGTCGTGTGTTCACTCGAAGGCACGCGGCCAATTCTCGTGGAGATCCAGGCGCTCGTGAGCCCAGCCACGTACGGCACGCCGCAGCGCACTGCCTCGGGGTTCGATTCGCGCCGGCTCCAGATGCTCTTAGCCGTCCTCGAAAAGCGCGCGGGCCTGAAGGTCTCGAACCAGGATGTGTTCTTGAATGCAGCCGGCGGCGTCAAACTCGAAGAGCCGGCCGTGGATTTGGGAGCCATCGTGGCGGTCGCGTCGAGTCTGCAAGATGTGCCGGCCGATTCGTCGACGGTACTCATCGGAGAGGTCGGCCTAGGGGGCGAAGTTCGCACGGTGAGCCAGATCGAGCGCCGGCTCTCCGAAGCCAGTAAACTCGGGTTCGAGCGCGTCGTCATCCCCAAGTCGGGTCACAAGGGGTTGAACGTCCCGGATGGCCTGACGGTTATCCCTGTTCGTTACGTCCGCGAAGCACTAGACGCAGTGCTTTGATGGTGGGTGGGCCGGGCTTTCGCTTCGCTCAGATGGCCGGTAGAGGGGTTGCAGGTAGCAGGTGAAGCGGTTCGCGTTGCTCTTGTAGCGCGTGCGCAGGTCGCACGGTTAGCATGCCACGCAGCCACCTTACCACGCAGTCACCTTGCCACACCTTCCACCTTGCAACCTCTCAAAACGTCACTCGCAACGCCAGGCCGGCTGCCTTGGTGGGCAGGAGCTGCGTCCGGGGCCTGGCAAGCGCTGGCACGATCCGCCATCGGTGCCCGTCAGGGAGTAGGGCTCCAATCAAGCCTCCGGCCAATGCGAGGGGCAGTACGAAGTACGTCGCGCCGCCGTAGATGACGAGGCCGCCCATGCAGTCCACACAATCCCTAACGATGTAGAGCGTGGTGGCAACTCCCGCTGCTGCACCGACGGCCATGCCGATTCCAACATTGCGCCATGGAGAGCGAGGCGTACCAAGTTCGAGCCGGCTAATCGTGTTTGGGTCGAATTGCAGCGTTGAGCGGCCGCCGCGCCGGCTGATGATGAGCCTCGATGGACTGAGGTGCTCGAGAACCCCAGAGACCTTTTTCCCACCTACGGAGACGCGTACGACATCTCCAGGGGTTAGAGGCCGGGCGAGTTGAGTGGTGGTTTCCTGGCAAATCAGAACCAGCAGCAAGGGAAGGATAACGCGCATCCCAAAGGGTACGCGAAATGTGTTCGCCTTGCAAGCTGGGCAGGTTCAGCATGTCACCCAGCCACATCTGCCACCATGCTACACGTGCTGCCCGGCGCAACTAGGCGGGAACGACCGGTGTTGCCGGGTCGATATCATCCGCAGTGAGATCGTCCTCCGTACCATCGTCCTCACCGCGCACCCGGAAAAAAAGCGCGTAGAGCGCCGGCACGAAGCCCAGCGTAAGCACCGTGGCGAAGATCAAGCCGAAGAGAATCGCGACCGACATCGACTCAAACAGCGGGCTCCCCGATAACCAGAGTGGTACCAGGCCGCCGGCCGTCGTGGCCGTCGTTAGCAGGATGGGGCGGAAGCGCCGTTGCCCGGCTTCGATGATCGCCCGCATGGGCTCGTGCCCGTTCTCGTCCATTTCGAGCTGAATCCGGTCGATCAGCACGATGGCGTTGTTGATTACGATGCCGGCTAGCGCAATGATGCCCAGCAGCGACATGAACCCAAACGAGAGCCGAGTTACAAGCAGACCAATCGTAACACCGATGAGCGCCAGGGGGATTGTGAGGAGAATGATCGTAGGCTTTCGGAGTGAGTTGAACTGCCACACCAACAGCATCAAGATGACGAGGCCGGCGAGAGGCAATTGCGCTCCGATGGAGGCATTGGCCTCGGAAGAACTCTCAAACTCTCCGCCGATCTCGTAGGCGTAACCAACCGGCCACGTGGCTTGCTGCTCTTGCAGCCACGGATCCAATTCCGCCACAACGTCGAAGGCGGTAACACCTGCGGCATCGTCCAGACCCGAGGCCACGGTAACCGCAAGCTGCCGGTCGCGCCGGAGGACGCGAGACGGTTCGAAATCCAACTCGATTGTGGCCACTTGCCCCAGTGGCACGTTGCGTCCTGAGCTTTGCGAGTAGACGTTAATCGATTCGATTTCGCTGAGTTGAGCACGGGCACCGTCCGTGGAACGCAGCGTGACAGGAATGAGCTCGTTGCCCTCGCGGAACTGCGTCGCCTCGATGCCGGAGAGGGCAGACTGAAGGGAGACCGCGATGTCTTGGTTCGACACGCCGGCGCGAGCGGCCCGGGCCTCGTCGATCTCAACGCGGAGTTTCTTCGTGAACGCTCCCCAGTTGTCGGTAACGTTGCGAGTGCCCTCCAGCGTTGCGAGGTGTGCCTTGACCTGATCCACGAAGCCGAAGAGCACCGAAGGATCGTCTCCGTAGAGCCGTACGGCCACAGGATCGCCGCCGCCTGGTCCGCTCGTGAGGGCTTTGATGTCGGCGTCTACGCCGGGATGGTTGATCTCTACGTAAGCGCGAAGCCGCTCGATGATCTCAGCTTGAGCCTCGAAGGTCGTCGAGTTTGCGACGAGGGCCGCGTAGTTGGTTCGGGCTTGCTCTGGGTTGTAACCGAGGTTGAAGCGGGGCGCATCGATGCCAATAAAGAAGGCCCAGTTTTCGAGCGCAACCTCATCGTCTTCGGGCTCTGTGCCTGGCGCGCGTTCAGAGCGTGCAAACTCAGCGGCCATAAAGGCTTCGATATCGTCCGTTAGGGCTTTTGTCTCTTCGAACGATGTCCCGTATGGTAGCTCGAACTGACCCGTAAACAGGACTTCTTTTTTCTCGGGGAAGAACGACTGCGCCACGAAACCGAAGCCCCACAGCGCAACCACCAGTAGCCCATAGGCGGCTAGCACGGTAAGAAGCGGGCGCTTGACCATGCTCGTCAGCAGGTTGCGGTATCGCTGGTAGAACACCGAACTGTACTCTTCCTCACCCTCTTTTCGGGGCGTGACCTTCAAGAAGACGACGCACAGCAGAGGAATCATGGTCAACGAAAGCACCCACGAGGCCAGCAACGTGATGATGATGACTTGCGCGAGAGGTGCTGTGTATTCGCCCACCTGAGACTCGGCGAGTGAGATCGGGAGGAACGCGGCTGCAGTCGTTAGTGAGGAGACGAGGAGGGGGATCCTGAGCTCTTTCGCAGCATCGATGGCGGCTGTCTTAGCCGGCTTACCGTCCTCCATTCCCACCATAATGGCCTCGCTCATCACAATCGCGTTGTCGACGAGGAGCCCGAGCGCGATGATCAAGGCCGCGAGGGAAATCTGATCGATGCCGATCTCGAAGATGCCCATGAAGAGCATCGTAGTCACCATGGCCATCGGGATCAGCGTGGCCACGATCAGGCCTGTGCGCAAACCCAAGAACAGGAGCATCGCGAAAATCACGACGGCCACCGATTGCGCCACCGATGTCGTGAAATCCGACACGGACCGCTCGACGACCTCGGGCTGGAAACTTACGACTCCGAATTCGACGCCTACTGGGAAGCGGGCTTCCAGCCGGGCCGTGGTAGCCAGCACTTCGTCGCCCAGTGCAATGATGTCGCCCCCGTCGCGCATCGAAATCGCGAGCACGAGGCCTTCGCGGCCTGAAATGCGCACTTCTTCGCTGCGGGGGTTGACGTAGCCTCGCTCAACCCGTGCAATGTCATCCAGGAAAACCACTTGGCCTGAACCGGGCAGCGTGATGACGGACCGGCGAATCGCGTCCACTGTATCGAACGAACCCGACGGCTCCAGCGCGATGGTCTCGGCTCCTGTCTGGACAGTCCCCCCCGAAATGATGATGTTGCTGACTTGCAGGGCATTCTGCAGTTGGCCCGGCGAAAGGCCCAGTTCCGCGAGGCGAGCGTTGTCATATTCCACAAAGACCCGCTCCGGCTGCGTCCCGTGGATGTCGACTTTCGCTACGTCCTCGATCTTCAGGAGTTCGTTGCGGACTTGGTCTGCC
>JBCDHV010000346.1:0-4789 GCA_038749615.1 Bacteroidota bacterium | reverse complement strand
GCGCGGAAGGCGAGAACGTGCGAGCCGACGTTGAGCGAGGCGCTCGAAGCAGGCGTAGCGCCAGCTACGGCGATGCAGAGCAACGAAGCGCAGCGTTCGCGCAGCCGTTCGCAGCCCGCGAGGGCTTTTCGGATCGGTCCTTAGACGGTTTCTGGGCAGATCACTGTAATGTACCCAGCAATCTAGTCGTAGGTGTGTCAAGCGCTCCGTAATTCTGGCCTCTGCTTTGGACTTAGGTTCCACCACTGGAACTTCCACTAGTGGAACCTATCCGTCCCACGGACCACGGCCAAGGGTCGTGCTAGGGCTTCTTCAGGCCCACAGCCGGCGATGCGTGCGCGGGCAGTGCTTAGGTCCCAGGCTGGACTGTGCTGCAGAGTGCTGCGTCTCCCAATGCTAAGCCACTTGCCACCCACCACCCCCCAACCCGCCACGCGAACGAAGTGAGCCTACCGCCCCCCTGCCACGCGGACGAAGCGAGCAAACGGCCGGAGCCAGTGCGCCCTCCAGGCCAGGGTGAAGGCGACGGCCATGGCGGTGGCGCTCAGGCCGAGGATCCAGAGCAGGATGGCAAAGCTGATCTCGTCGCGAAACAGCAAGGGCAGCAAGGCCAAGGCCAGCAGCCCGTAGCCGGCTACCCGAGCAACCGTCCACTTCGAAGGTGCCTTGTCTTCGGAGACTTTCTTCCAGTTTCGGCCCACGCTGAGCGCGAGCAGGGCAAAGCCGGCGTAGGCGGTCACGAAGCCAGCGATCAGCAGCAAGGTATCACTCATTGGAACGCTCCTTTGGTGTAGGTGCATGCTCGGCCGGGCTCCCATCGCCGCCGGACACGTCGGCCGGGACGGCCGGTGGGCGCTCGGCGACGCGGCGGACGGAACGGGCACGAGCAGCGGCTGCCTTAGCCGGCTCGTCTGTACTCTCTGCTTTCCTTCCGAGCCGGAGCGCGATCCACGCAGACAAGACGGCCGTAACCAGCAAAGTGGCATCCATCCCGAAGACGGCCCATTGCTGTTCACTGAACGAGCGAATCATGTGGTCACCGGTCGTCAGGGCGTTCAGTGCGACGGCGATGACGGACAAGGCCACGATGGCCCACAGTTGCTCTTTCCAAGCCTGGCGCGGGCGGAACCACGCATGGGCGAACGTCCCGATCCAGATTAGGAAAAACGCCAACACTTCGAGCGTGGCACGCTCCTGGCCGGCCCACTCAATGCCCAGCGGCAAGACGCGGTTGACGGCGAAGAAGGCCACAGTTGCCACCATGATGCCTGTCACGCTGCCCATGGTGAGCATTTCGACGATGCGCACGCCCTTGAGGCCCAGCTTTTCGTGCTTTGACCGGCGCTTTTCGAGCCAGTAGATGAAGCCCGTGCCGATCAGGATGCAGCCCGCCAAGCCGGCGAGGAAATACACCCACCGCAGCGCCCAGTGATCGAACTGGATAATGTGGAAGCCGACCAGGAAGTGCTGCGCTTTCATCACCGGAGCCACGTCGAAATGATGCAAGACCTCGCCCGTCCCCGCGTCGTAGAAGTACACGTTGCGGTCGAAGAGGACGTGATCCTGGTAGCCGCGGCGTACGGACACGTAGCCGTTCGCGTCGCCCGGATGGAACACACGAATGAAGTAAGGCGGAATGCCATCCCAGGCCGCTGTGGCGTGCTCGATCATGGCGTCGATGGACGCTTGTGAAGTCGCTGGCACCCCAGCCGCTTCTCGCTCGTACCGGTCGTATGCCTCACCAAAGAACTCCGTCCGAGGCTCGTCCTCCTCCCCATAGGCCAGTTCGGCCGCTTGCGGGAAGTAGATGTTCATGAAAATGATGACGCCCGAGAGCGCGATGAGGAAATGAAAGGGCAAGACGAGCACACCAGTGAGGTTGTGCAAGTCGAGCGTACTGCGGAGGAGTCTACCTTGAGGCCGGAAAGTGAAGGCGTCTTTGAAGATCATCCGCACGTGCACCACCACGCCGGTAATCAGCAACACCAGCATGAACATGCCGGCCAACCCAACGAGCCAGTAGCCCACGTTCTTCCACTTGAGATGAAGCGAGTAGTGGAACGGGAAAATGAACCCGGTGCCGGCGAACGATTCTGCTTTCGGCAAGACCTCCCCACTTACCAAGTCGAGCTTCTTGGATTCGCTGAACGCGCCCGTCGAGTCCCGATAGAAGAATCTGGCGAATGGAATCCGTTCGCGTGGCAAGATGAGCCCCCACATCTGCGCGTCCGGCCCAAGCTCTGACGCAGTCTCGGCGAAGGCGTCGAAGCTGAACGAGTCCGGCGCTTCGATCCGCGTGTCCGGTATCATCCACCGGTCGATCTCCTGATTGAACACGCTCAGCGTCCCCATCAGAAAGATGACGAAGAGCAAACTCCCGAGCACGACGCCGGCCCACGTGTGGAGCCAGTGCATGGACCTTCGGAACGTTTCTTTCATGACAGGTCAGTGTTTCGTCTTTAGTGTTCAGTGTTTAGCGCTGCCTGCATGTGGCAGCCAGGATAGTGGACTGCGGGGTCGGGTAGGTCTGAGCTTCGCATAGTTCTCGGCCTTTGAAACAGGATCTAAAAACTAAACACTAAAGACTCGGCGAAGCCGCACACTAAACACCAAACACTCTAATTACCCCAACATGCTGACGAGCCCAGTCGCTGCCAGCGTGCCGGCTCCGAGGACGAGCCAGAGCCACACCAAACGCTTGGCGGCGAAGGCCCAGATGAGCAGGCCGAGGTAGAACAGGAACCCCAGCATCATGCTGAGCACCACGGCCTCGCTACGCACCATACCGAGCGTGGCCAAGAGCGCAGCAAACAATGTGACGGCGGCTGCGGACAAGTAGTAGCCGCCCACCACAGCTAAGAGCACTCGTTGCGTGATTTGGACGCCGGGATGCGTCACCGCGGAACGAATCCGGTTTGAGCCGGCCGGTTCTGTCTGAGATGGTGCGATCTGGCTCATGGATGCGTGGAAGTTAGGGTCGGGAGCGTCGGTGCTCAGGTAGGGCCTGGCGGCTCCAGAATTATGACTTGGGATTTATGATTTATGCGTAGCGGTAGGGGGCTGCTGGATGGATACCTGCACCTCGGTTTCGGTCAGACGGCCTTTGCCTGGCCGGGATCCGCTGGCAACGGGGCGGACCGGGCGTGGGCGAGCTGGCTCGTTCGATGGCACGTCCACGGCTTCCTCTTTCTTGCCAAGTAGAAGGGCGATCCACACAGCCAGTCCAGCGCTAACCAACAGGCTGGCATCCATCCCGAAGACGGCCCATTGTTTCTCGGCAAACGTTCGAACCATGTGATCGCCCGTCGTCACGCCGTTCAGAACCACCCCGATGACCGACAGCACGGCCACGGCCCAGAGTTGCTCTTTCCACGCCGGCTCGGGGCGGAACCATGCATGAGCAAACGTGCCAATCCAGATCAGGAAGAACGTCCACACTTCGAGCGCCGAGCGTTCCTGGCCGGCCCACTCGACACCCAACGGCAAGATCCGGTTGATGACGAAGAAGGCGACGGTCGCCACGATGACCCCGGTGACGCTGCCCTTGGTAAGCGCCTCGACGATGCGTACGCCCTTGAGACCCAGCCGCTCGTGCTTTGACCGGCGCTTTTCGAGCCAATACACGAAGCCGGTACCAATCAGTACGCAGCCCAGCAGGCCGGCCACGAAATAGAGCCAGCGCAAGCCCCAGTGATCAAACTGGATCAGATGTAAGCCGGTCAAGAAATGCTGCGTGGTCATGGCCGGCGCCGTCACGAAGCGATGGAGTTCCTCGCCCGTAACGGCATCGAAGTAGATCACGTTGCGGTCGTAATGCACGTGGTCTTGGTAGCCACGGCGCATGCTCACGAAGCCGTTCGCGTCGCCAGGATGAAACGACCGGACCAAATACGGCGGAACGCCCCACTCGGCGACGGTCTTGGCCCACATGGTGTCGAGCGAGGCCGCCGTCGTTGCCGGCACGCCGGCCGGTTCGCGCTCGTAAAATTCGAAGCCTTCCTGGAAATAAGCAGTGCGCGGTACCTCTTCGTCCGCGTAGGCCAACTCGGCAGCCTGCGGGAAGTAGACGTTCACGAAAATGATCACGCCCGTAAAGGCGATCATGAAGTGAAAGGGTAGGACCAGCACGCCAGAGAGGTTGTGCAGGTCGAGCGCACTCCGTAGCAGTCGGCGCTCTGGGCGAAAGGTAAAGGCGTCCTTGAAGATCATCCGGGCGTGCACCACGACGCCCGAGATGAGCAGTACCAGCATCATCGTGCCGGCCAGCCCGACGATCCAGTAGCCCACACGCTTCCATTTGAGGTGGAGCGAGAAGTGGAATGGGAAAATGAAACCCGTGCCGGCCAGCGTCTCGGACTCAGGGATCGCCTCGCCGGTGGTAAGATCTAGACGGACTTCGGGCGTGAAGACGCCGGCTGCGTCGCGCAGACGAAACCGGGCAAACGGAATCCGCTCACGTGGCATGACCAGAAACCACTCGGTGGCCTCACCGATGTCTGCGTCGGCCCGCTCAGCGAAGGCGTCGAGGCTGAAATCGGCCGGCGGCTCCGCGATGCGGGTCTCGGGCATCATCCACCGGTCGATTTCCTGGTTGAAGACGCTCAGCGAGCCCATCCAGAAGATGACGAAGAGCAAACTCCCAAGCACAACGCCGGCCCACGTGTGGAGCCAAAGCATCGAGAGCCGGAACGTCTCTTTCATTGCACCAGACAAATGGAAGTAAACGAAAACAGCCGGGGCCTCAACGGAAGCAATTCCACCGAGACCCCGACCCGTCAGGCTGGACGAG
>JBCDHV010000345.1:0-4791 GCA_038749615.1 Bacteroidota bacterium | reverse complement strand
CTTTTGTTCAACTCCCGTTCGCAACGCACGTGCCAAATGCCGGAACGCTGTCAGACTCCCGAGCTAGACCTGCCCGTGCGCAACTCTGAGAACGAGCTCGCGCTGCATGCGCATCGCCCATTCGAAATCCAGCGGCCGGATCTGATACCGCGCGGCAAGAGCGCCGGCCGATGCGCCTGGATGGCCTCGCAGCTTCGCCTCGGCAAGGGCGTCTTTAAAATCGAGATACGGCGCCGGCACGCCGGGCTTGCGAGGAGGATCGTTGGACTCGAGAAGGAACAGCGGCAACTCGGTGACCAAGCAGAGTGGATCGCCGCCGAGGCTGCGGATGTATTCCATCGAGCTAAGGCGGAATTTCCGGGCGGTTGCCTCGTCTCCGAGCTGGCGAAAATGCGCCTGCATGGCTTGGCCTTCGGGAGTCGACGTGAAACCCGGGCCGTAGTACTGAAAGCCTTTGTCCCCTCCTCTATCGTGATCGTGCAAGCGCAGCCCGGCGTCCTCAGCAACGCTTCTGAACCATGCTTGCAGGCCGGCCACCCGCTCGGCCCAGTGGCGCTCGATCAACAGCAAGATTCCGTCGGAGAACGCCATGCCGTGCAAGTTCACGTAGGCATCGAACGGGCCGTGTTCGGCAAAAAACTGCGCAATGGCTTCGTTCTCCGGGCGCAAATCTGGATAGCCGAACTCGACATCACGGCCCGGTGGCTCTCGGTCTACATGCGACACGAACGCGCTCAGGTCTGGCCACGCGTCTATCCAGAGGCGGTTTCGAGCTTCACCGTCGGGGTTGGCGTGCGGTACGATGTAGAGCGTCGCTGCCTCCAACACTGCTTGTAGCCCACCCGCACCTAGTTCATCGGTCAACGCGCGCAGGGTAGCCGGGCCAACCGGCTCATCGGCGTGAGCGCCGGCAAGCAGGGCAACCTTGCGTGTTCCTCGCCCGAGGATTGCGGCCTCGACCGGGCGGCCTTGTTCGGAAACGCCGATGGTGAGACGCATTCGGGAGCGGGTCGATGAGTGCTACGCGCCTGTTGGGAATCGTTGTTCAGCCTTGAAATACAAGCGTCTCCGTCCAGGAACGCACGAGGTCTTCGTCGTCCTGAGTCGGTCCTTCGTCGATCTCGACGGTTTCGGCGATGCGGGTAGCGCCAAGCCCTGACAGAAGTTCGTCGAACAACTGGCCGGCAACGCAGAAGTAGGGATCGTAGAGGTGATCTCCCAGGGCCACGATGCCAAAACGCAGGTGCGAGAGGTCGGGCTGTTGCTCTTGAATGGCCTCGAAGAAGTCAATCGCGTTGTCCGGAAGCTCGCCATCCCCCCACGTACTGGTCGAAATGACGAGGTGATGGTAGTCGTTCAGCAATTCGGGGTAGGCCTCCGACATGTCCAGCACGTACGCGGGGGTTCCGGCCGTTTCGAGAGCCTCGGCAACGACGTCGGCGAGGATTTCAGCATTGCCGGTCTGGGTTCCGACCAGGATGAGAACGGGAAGGGGTTCAGTCACGGTGTATGGGAAACGGTGTATGGAGAACGGTCTATTGGATTCGTTTTAACATAATGTTACGCCCCGGCGGGATACCTTCTAGATCGACCCCAAGTCATCCTCGGAGTTCGATTCCGGACGTTGCCCCCACGTTGCGATTCGGACTGCTCCATTCTCTTCACTGTTCCGCCTCCGCTCGTGCTATTGGCCGCTGTTACACGGTCTTTCATATACCGGGACTGTCCCGTATATTTACGGCGCACTTCCCATCGGCAAGCACGGGAAGCTTTTACGGAGGCTTTGTTTCGCGAGGAGCGCATCGCTAGATGTTCACGTTCTTCTTTCAGAATCGGCGTACGCCCTACGCCGTGAGGCATTCAGGCACGCTGTCTAAACGATCTGCGGTCCAGTCTAGGTGGTCGCTGATTGCCGGTGCGGTTGCGTTGATCCTCGCGGGCGTTGTGCTCTTTTTCCTTCCGGATACGAGCTACGATGTCACCACTCGGGGTCAACTCCTTCCGTCGAAAGAATGGATTGTCTCCAAAACGGAAGATGGCGTCCTCTCGGCCACAGTCGTCGATCACGCCACTGGAATCCCAGAGTCCTACGCGATCACGCAGTTCGACCGTGAGGATGCGCTGCAATTTAGACTCAATCCAGATATTGCTCAATCGCGTTTCGTGTCAATCGGTGACACCGTAGGCACGCTCTTGTCGAACCAGACGAACCGTGAATTGGTGCGGCTTCGCGCGCTGCTGGCCACCGAGAAGGCCACGCTGAATGTCTTCACGTCGGGCGAAAAATCTGCAGCCGTCGAATCGGCGCGGCGCGAAGTGGTGCGCGCAGAAGCACAGGTGGCCGAGCAAGAGAAAGTAGTGGCGCGGGTGCGCGAGCTGAACGAACGTAACGTCGCGTCTGAACAGGAACTGGAACGAGAGGAGGGCCAACTTCGGCTCTTCACCCTCGATGTCGAGGTCGCGCAGGCTCGGCTCAATGAAGTGCGCACAGGGGCAAAGCCGGCTGAAGTCGCCCTGGTCGAGGCGAGAATCCGCGGGCTCGAAGAGGAAATTCGCGCCTTTGAGGAGCGCTCGTCGCAGTTCACGCTCGAGAGCCCACTTGCTGGCACGCTCTACCCGCGTACGTCGAGCGACACCCTCCTCGTCGTGGCCGACACCCGGGCGTACGTCATGTTCATGCCGGTTGCTTGGGAGCAACGTCCGTTCCTCGAAGCCGGCCAAGAGGTTGTCTTGGAGAGCGCGGGGCTGGAAACCACCCACACGGGCCGGCTCATCCGCATGGACAAATTCGTGAGCAACTTCGGAGGCCGCCAGGGCTTCATGGCGATGGCCGAGTTTGCCACCGATGCCGACTTAGTCCCCGGCATCCACGCCCGATGCACGATCCGAACGAGTGAAATCTCGCCGTTCGAACACATCCGGCGGTTCTTCCGCTCCTCATTGCCGGCCGCTCAATGAACCGCACCGAGTGCAAATTCCTCGTCCCGAACCGGTATCTCGATGAGATTCGCCGGATGGTTCAGCCGTTCGTCGAGCAGGACCCTTACGCGGCGCGCACCGGCGGCACCTACACGGTCCGTAGCATCTATTACGACACCCCCCACCTCTCCTATTACCGGGAGAAACTCGAGGGGCTGAAGATGCGCAAGAAGCTCAGAATCCGGGGCTACAACGAGTCGAAGCCGGACGATCTCATTTTCCTCGAGATCAAGCGGCGGTTCAACACGCCGATTTCTAAGAACCGCAGCCCCGTCCGGTTCAGCGACCTCCCCCAACTTCTCGCCACCGGGGACACGGAGCGCTACGTGCAGAAGCTGCCCAGCTTCAAAGAAGCAGAGGCCGACGCTCAGCGGTTCTTGTACAACTTGGGCCGGCACCAACTCGTGCCCGTCGTGACGACGGTCTACGACCGGGAAGCGTTCGTCGGTAAGTTTGATAAATCGCTCCGGGTGACGTTCGACAAGAACCTCCGCAGCGAAGCTCGGCCCACACTCGACGCGCTGACGCGTGAAGGCCGGCAGAAGTATGTCTTCAAAGGCCATTTCGTGTTGGAGATCAAGTATTATGGCCCCATCATGCCGGTATGGGGACGCACGCTCACCGGTCGGTTTGGGTTACGGCAGGAAGCCGTCTCGAAGTACGCGTACGCCGTCGACACCCACGGTCTCGGGCGCTTCCCCTTCACGGCTTTCCAGGCGGCTCCCTCGACGCGTCTCCCGCGGCCTAGCCTCCTCGACGCTCGCTACGCCTCCCGTTTCACGCGGTCATAGCCTCCTTCCCTTAACTGTCTCGCCGGCACCCCGGCTATGTTTGAATCTCAGCCCATTCTCGACCTATCCCTGTCGTTTCAGGAGGTCGCCGTGCGGTTCCTCGTCGCACTCATCTGCGGGCTCATCATCTCGTTTTTCTACCGGGCCTCCTACCGAGGCACGAGCTACTCGGCGAGCTACGTCATCTCGCTCATTGCCCTGGCGATGATCACGGCGAGCGTCATCATGGTGATCGGCAACAACCTCGCCCGGGCCTTTGGCTTGGTCGGCGCGATGTCGATTATTCGCTTTCGAACGGCGGTCAAGGACACGACCGACATCGTGTTCATCTTCTTCAGTCTTGCGATGGGAATGGCTGCCGGCGTTGGGTTGCATGTCGTCGCCATCACGGGCACGGCCTTTATCGGGCTCGTCATCTGGGTGCTCACCATCGCCAACTACGGCACGCCCACGAAACGCGAGTACCTCCTGCAGTTCAACTACACCCCCGGCGGCGACAGCTACCCGGCCTACCAACCGATCCTCGAGCGCTTCTGCAAGTCGCACAAGATGATCAACGTCAAGGCCGTAGGAGATCTTCAGGACTTACTGGAGCTCTCGTTCTACGTCCATCTCCACCACCAGGACGATGGAGAGCGGCTCATGCAAGAGTTGACCAACCTCCAAGGCGTACAGTACGCCAACCTCTTCTTCGACGAACACCACGTGTAAGGGCGGGGCTCTGGCATTTCCGAGGAGCGGCGCTGATGGAATTATGATTTATGAATTGGGATTTATGAAGGGCTACTTGCTCCGCTGAGGTCTGTCCCAAACAACCTCAGTCAGACAGAGACCGATCTACACGAACCGATCTGGCTGACCCACACCGCTTCTCATAAATCATAAATCCCAAATCATAAGGGTCTTAGGAAGCAAACGGCTCAAACCGTGTTCGTAGCTTCCTGTAATGGCTCAAGTTAACAAGTACTACCGGCGTTCAAAGATTTCCGAGGCCAAATTCCGGCACCTCGCCCGCTGCTTT
>JBCDHV010000344.1:0-4796 GCA_038749615.1 Bacteroidota bacterium | reverse complement strand
GGCCATGCGCTGGCGTTTCCACGTTGGTATCGTACAGAAAACCCCTAAGCCCTACATGTCCACCGCAAAACTCACCTTTGAAGGCAAAGAATACGAGCTCCCCGTCGTGGTGGGCACGGAGAATGAAATTGCACTCGATATCCGCAAGCTGCGTGCAGAGTCGAAGGTCATCACTCTGGACCCAGGCTTCGGAAATACGGGCTCCTGCGAAAGTGCCATCACGTACATCGACGGCGAGCAGGGTGTCCTGCATCACCGCGGCTACCTGATCGAGGATTTGGTCGAGCACAGCAGCTTCCAGGAGGTTTCGTATCTCCTCATCCATGGCGAGCTGCCAACGGAAGAACAACTCTCCAACTTCCAGCATCAGCTGACCTACCACACGCTGCTCCACGAGGACATGAAGAAGTTCTTCGAGGGGTATCCGCCCAGTGCGCATCCGATGAGTGTGCTCTCGGCGATGGTCAATTCCCTTTCGGCCTACTACCCAGAAGCCACTGAGGACATCGACCACAATATCATCCGCCTGATGGCGAAGCTGAAGACGATTGCGGCGTTCAGCCACAAGAAATCCATCGGCCAACCCTTCATCTACCCGCGGAACGACCTCAGCTTTACGAAGGACTTCCTGCACATGATGTTTGCCGTGCCGGCGGAGAAATACGAAGTCGACGAGGTCCTGGCCGATACGCTGGAAAAACTCCTCATCCTTCACGCCGATCACGAGCAAAACTGCAGCGCATCCACCGTCCGCATGGTCGGCAGCAGCGGGGCCGACTTGTTCGCCTCGATCTCAGCCGGCATCAGCGCGCTCTCTGGGCCGCTCCACGGCCGGGCGAATCAGGAGGTCATCCAGATGCTCGAGATGATCCGGGCCGACGGTGGGGACTACAAGAAGTACATCGAGAAAGCGAAGGACAAAGAGGATCCCTTCCGGCTCATGGGCTTTGGCCACCGCGTCTACAAGAACTTTGACCCACGCGCTCGGATCATCAAGCGCTCGGCAGACCGCGTGTTGAACGAGCTCGGGATTCAGGATCCGCTGCTCGACATCGCCAAGGAGCTGGAGCAGATTGCGTTGAACGATGAGTACTTCATCGCTCGGAAGCTCTTCCCGAACGTCGATTTCTACAGCGGTATCCTGTACCGCGCCATGGGCGTACCTGTGGAGATGTACACGGTGATGTTCGCACTCGGCCGGCTGCCGGGCTGGATTGCCCAGTGGCTGGAGCTGCGTGCTGACCCCCGAGGCCGAATCTACCGCCCACGCCAGGTCTACGTCGGGCACACGCCCCGCGAGTACGTTCCTATCGCAGATCGGGGCTAGCCTTCTCCAAGAGGCATTGACAGACAAGCGGAGATCCCGGTTACTTTGCAAACGCATGAGCGATGTCTCACAAGCAGCCAGGATCTCCGTTTGCTAATAGGTTGGCTTGGAGTCTCGTGGTAGGGGCAGGGCTGCTCCTGACCGTGTTTGCGGCTCTGCCAATGGTTTTGCCACTGGGCGCAGCGGAAGGCATACGCTTTTGCTTTGCTGGCCTGTGTCACCAGATGCCCGAGCGCGCGTTTGCCTTGGGAGGAAGCGAAATGGCCGTCTGCCGGCGGTGCTTTGGGATTTACAGCGGGATCTTCGCCGGTTCGCTACTTGCTCCCGTGCTTCGGGCACATGCTCGGGCGGTCAAACAGCGGGCGGCGTATCTTTTCTTCATCGCCATCGTACCGATGACGGTGGATTGGGGCCTCACCATGCTCGGCCTCTGGACCAATACGCCAGCCTCGCAATTCGGAACGGGATTCCTGTTTGGGAGCCTTGCGGGCTTCTACCTTGCCCTCGTTGTCTCCGGTCAGGCTGGGCGGCCCGATACACCATGACAGGCCCAACATGACAGGCCCATTAGTGAGCACACCTGCTGCTTGAAGCCTTGCCACTGGGTGCGCCCTGATCCACATCCAATCTCTCACACCACCCACGTTCCCCATGTCCGATAGAGTTACCTCCGCAGCCCTCGGTGGCCTCGTCATGGCCATCATTGGCACCACGCTTGGCATTTTTGCCTTACAGTCGCAAATCGTTGGCTTTTTTGCCTGCTGCATTCCTGGCCTTGTGGGAGGGCTACTGGCCGTCTGGCATTACACGAATGCGAAGCAGGCGACCCTGCTGGCCGGCCCAGCTGCCGGACTCGGCGCCTTGACGGGCGTCTTCGCGTTCGCCTTCGGCATCGTGCTCGGGTACGCCGTGGCCTTTGCTGGCTTGGCACCCGCGCCGTTCGATGTCGAAGCCGGCATGGAACTCGCCCGTGAGCAGATGCTCAAGAGCAACCCCGAGATGAGTGACGACCAGATCGATTCCGCCCTGGAACTGTCCCGCTCTTTCGTTCAGTTCGGCTGGATCATCAGCCTCGTTGCCAGTGTCCTGATGGGGGCCATCGGAGCCGTCATCGGTGCCAACGTCTTCAAGAAAGGCCCCGCAGAAAGCACCAGCGAGTGGGACTAGTTGGTTGGGTGGTTTTCGGTTGGGTGGTTGGGCGGTGCAAGATTGGCTGAGCAGACAGGAAGGACCGCCCAACCAAAAACCGCCCAACCGCTAAGCCGAACGGTTGCGGCCGCCGGGGCGGCCCAGTACGGTTTGAAGGACGAAGGCGCGTTGGAGGGCCTTGGGATCGCTGCCGTCGAGGCCGAGGTCTTTGACCGTGATGGGCGGCGGGGTGGGTTTGGACGCCGAGCCCAGGACGGGGCCTTTGAACGGATCGTCATGGACACCAAAGATCGAGTCGTGTCCCTCCGTTTCGAGAGAGCGGAAGATTTCTCCCTGCCGTTCAAAGCGATCCTCCCGCGATCCGCGACGAGCCGGCAGGGTGTCGACGGTCGGGATGGGCGTCGGGCGCGGTAGGGGAGTGGGGGCCGTGACAGGTGGCGTCGGCCGTGGCAGGGCTGGTGGGGGCAACCGCTCGATTTCGGGGGACCTGCGGCGCATCCGAACGCGTTCGGCTTCGATGTTCTCCCGTTCCCGTGTTTCTCGTTCAGCTTCTTCCCGGGCCTCGTCGAGCGCTTCTCGGATTTCTTCGAGAGCCTGCTGAAAAGGAGATTTCTCCTCTACCTGGGGGGGCAGTTCGGCCGTGCCTTGCCCTAGCATCTGTTCCTGCTGCGCCTGCTGCTGCTGACGCCGTTTCTGCTTTTGCTTCGCCTCGTTCCTCTTTCCGAGAAACCAGATCACAAAGGCAATGAGGAGAAATAGAATTTGGCCGGCGTCCATCGGCAGGATCGTGTTTAGTGTTCGGTGTTTAGACCGTCGGGTAAGCGAAGAGAAAGATCTGTGACATCAGGGACTTCGCTGAACGAAGCAATAGCGTGACCCCTCTGGCTGAGGACTAAACACTAAATACTAACCACTAAACACCCTTCAATCAAACAACCCGGGTGCCGTCTCGCGGCGTTGCAGCTCTTCGATCAGCCGGCGGTTGGCTCTCGGGAAGGCATAGTCGTCTAGCTCGGCCGGTGTGACCCAGCGGACCGGCATACCGGTCGTGGTCCTGGGGGTGCCGGAGACGAGCCGGCATCGAAACGCGTGTAGCGTGATCTTGAAGTGCGAGTAGGCGTGATCGAGCCGGTAGAACGGTGCCGTGACCTCGACCTCGATGCCGAGCTCTTCCTGCAACTCGCGCCGGCAGGTCTCGGCGAGAGGCTCGCCCGGTTCGCGCTTTCCGCCGGGAAATTCCCAGAGGCCGCCCAACATGGCGTCTTCCGGCCGGCGGTTGATCAGGAGCCGGCCTGATGCGTCTGAGACGAGACCGACGGCGATGTCGTGATGAGGCACAGGTTTCTTTTTTGAGGCGACGGGAAACGCGGTGGGCGTGCCGGCGGCGTGAGCAGCACATACGGTACAGACTGGGCAGACCGAGCAGTCGGGGTTCCTCGGCGTGCACACCGTGGCTCCCAATTCCATCACGGCCTGGTTGTGATCGCCAGGGTGGCCGTGATTCAGAAGCTCGGTGGCGAGGTCCTGGAGCCGGCGGCGGGTGCGTCCTTTTTTTACGTCATCCGAGATGGCGAAGATGCGCGTCAGGACACGGATCACGTTCCCGTCGAGGACCGCCAACGGCACGCCATACGCAATCGAAAGCACAGCGGCAGACGTGTAGGGACCGACGCCGGGCAAGGCTCGAAACTGGTCCTCGGTGCCGGGTAGCACGCCTGCATGTTCGCCGGCAATCGCCTGCGCGGCGCGGTGGAGGTTTCGAGCGCGCGAATAGTAGCCCAGTCCCTCCCACGCTTTCAGTACGTCATCGATCGGTGCGCCGGCGAGGTCTTCCACGGTGGGGAAGCGCCCGACGAATCGCTCGTAGTACGGCGTAGCCTGACCGACGCGTGTCTGTTGGAGCATCACTTCCGACAACCAGATCCGGTAGGGATCCGAGGTTCGGCGCCACGGCATGTCTCGCCGGACCCGCTTGTACCAGTCAAGCAGGCCGTTGTGAAATGCATCGAGGTGAGCCGGCGAAGGCACGCGCAGTAGGAGTAAGGTGTGCAGCAAAAGCGGACAAGAACCACCACCGATGAACCGCATGGCCGTTCCCGAAAGCCCATGAAAAGACGCAAACCCATCGCAGAACCCCAGGTCGCGAAGCTTACGGTACCCAACCGAGAATCCGGTCTGCGGAACGCTGGCATTCACGAGAGCGTTTTTCGGCCCATGTCTCGTATTCCCCGCTTCGTTTGGGCAGTCATCGGCGTCGTTTTCGCGGTGCCGGCCGTGGCACAGGTGCCACAGTATCGCATCTCAGATGGTGAGGTGGAGC
>JBCDHV010000343.1:0-4799 GCA_038749615.1 Bacteroidota bacterium | reverse complement strand
CGCGCTGGGGATTCGACACGCACGCCTACCAAGCTGACGAACACGCCGACATCCTCAGCGACATCGACGACAGCCTCGGCGCGTTCTACGCCGACCTCAAGTCGGACGGTCTCGATCAACGCGTGGTGACGCTGACGTTTTCCGAGTTTGGCCGGCGTGTTTACCAGAACGGGCAACGAGGCACGGATCATGGCGAGGCCAGCGTCATGTTTGCACTCGGGCCAGGCGTCACGCCTGACATCTATGGCGCAGCGCCTGATCTCTCCGGCGAGAACGTCCCTGTGCATTCCGATTTCCGGAGCGTCTACACCGAGGCATTGACCGGCTGGATGGGCATCCCGCAATCCGACGTAGCTGCCGCACTGAATGGCACGTACGCCCCGATGGGGTTCATCAGCGGCGGCGGCTTGCCCGTCGAGCTCGCCGGCTTCAACGGCTTTGCAACCGAGGCCGGCGTCCAGCTCAAATGGGCCACACTCTCCGAAACCGACGCCGATCACTTTGTGGTCGAGCGCAGCTTTCGAGGCAGCACGTCCGAGTTCGAGGCCATCGGGCAGGTGCAGGCGACGGGCTCTGCCACGAGGGGCGCAACCTATGCGTTCGTGGACCCCTCGCCCCACGCCGGCCCCACGAGCTACCGGCTCCGGCAAGTAGACCTGGATGGACGGTTCACGTTCTACGGCCCCATCACGGTCGAGTCCGCACGTGTTGCCGACTTCCAGCTCTCGGCCTACCCCAACCCGAGCCGAGGCCGTGCCGTGGTCAACATTGAGTTACCCGTGCAGACCACAGCGCGCGTTGAGGTCTTCAATGACACGGGCCAACGCATCGTGCAGCTTCACAACGGAACGCTCGCACCGGGCCGGCACGCACTGCGTCTCGCCGGGCGTCTGAGTGCCGGCCGATACGTGATCCGGCTCGTCACGCCAGAAACCGAACGCGTCGCCCCGATTGTCGTGGTTCGCTAACCGACTCGCACTGCACGCGCCCACCCGCTTCGCTCCTCTCCAATCACGCCCTTTTCGGCAGTAAGATGAGATCTTCTGCCGGCCCCCAGAATTGACCGTCTCGGCATTTTTCCCGTTATTCGTCAAGCTCAAACGCACGACCCAGGCATCTGCGTTCGAGCATCTAGAGGCAAAAAAAGGACGGCAACCCGTAGGCAAGCAGGATGGCGCATGTCATTCAGAAGCATCCGCGGCACGTGGCTTCGCGCCCTGTGCCCGCACCCCGCTCATCTGTACTCTCCGCTCAACACCTGAGCTTGGACCCGTACGTGCCCGACACGTCCCGGCCGTGGACGCTGGCACGGGCACGCCACCTCGTGCGGCGCATGCGCATCGGAGCGCCCGCCGACGTTGTGGCCCAGGTCTTCGCCGAGGGGCCGGCCGCTGCCGTGACGCGCTTATTGAACGAGGCGCAAACCGATACAGAGGTCGCGGAGCCGGCGTGGTACGCAGACGTGGACTCGGCACGCACCGGCCAGCACCGCAAGGAATTGCAGCAGACCTTCATCCGCCGGCTCGTCACGCACCCCGTCAATGAGGCGATGGCGCTCTTCTGGCACGACCATTTCGTGACGGATTACAGGGCCTACAACTCGTCGATTCACGGCTTCCAGTACACGAACCGGCTGCGCCGCAACGCCTTCGGGAATTTCAGAACGTTCGTCGAGGAGATCGGGCTGGACTTGGCGATGCTACGCTATCTCAATGGTCACAACTCGCACAAAAACTCGCCCAACGAGAATTACGCCCGCGAGCTGCTCGAGCTGTTCACGATGGGTATTCTCGACAAGAACGGCCAGCCGAATTACGACGAATCCGAGATTCAGACCATCGCCAAGGCCCTGACGGGATACGTCGCCCGGCACGACTATTACGAGCCCGACTTCGTCTCCAGCCGGCACGACGATTCGGTCAAGATCATCTTCGGGCAGGAGGGGCAATGGGGGCACGCCGATGTGGTGCGGATCATTTTCGAAGAGCGCCCGGCTCAGATTGCCCACTTCATCTCGGCGAAGCTGTACGCGCATTTCGTCGATGAACTCACCCCCAACGAAGCAGTGATCGACGCAATGGCGGCGCTCTTCGTGAGCTCTGGTTGGAACATCCGGACCGTCGCCGAGGCACTCCTCAAGAGCCGGCACTTCTACGACGAGACCTTCATTGGCGGGCGTATCCGCGGGCCGATGCACTTTTACGTCGGTCATGCTACGGAGCACCTGCGCTACCGCAACGCCGTTCCGTCAGAAGACGAATGCGAGGACATCCGCAGCCAGAGCCGGTCGATGGAGCAGGACATCCTGGCTCCACCGAACGTCGCCGGCTGGCCGGGTGGGCGGACGTGGATTTCGGAGTCGGGATTGATCGAGCGCGACAAGAAAGCGGCTTCGTTCATCAAGGGCCGGTCGAAAACGCCGCAACTCGACCCCATGCCGCTGCTCGACTACGTCAGCGACGCGGACGATCCCTACGTGGTCGTCCAGGAGATTCACGACATGCTGCTCCCTGTGCCTCTCCCGCAACCCGAGCAGGATCTGCTCTACGATGTCCTCCTCGACGGTCTCCCACCAGCCGAGTGGCGGTACGACAACTCGAAGCCGGAGCGTCTTCGGGACTTGCTGACTCACCTTCGGCAGCGCCCGGAGAATCACCTCTTTTAGTAGACCTCGACGGACATGTCTCATCACCACAGCTCTTGCGATCCGCACGAACACCGCACGTGGTCCCGGCGGGGTTTCCTCCAAGGTCTTTTTGCCGGTGCCGGCGCGCTCATGCTACCCGGTATCGGGGGACTTCACGCCAGCGCTGCCCCCCTGCTCGCCACGTCGAATCCGGACCGCGTGCTGCTGCTCGTCCAGCTCAAAGGCGGCAACGACGGGCTCAACACCGTCATCCCCATCGCGGACGACCGGTACTACACCCAACGGCCAACGCTTGGGATTGCGGGCAACACCGCGCTGGGTCTCACGGCGAGCGCGGCGTTGCACCCCGCTCTGTCGAATCTGCATGGGCACTGGCAGGACAACGAACTGGCCGTCGTGCAGTCGGTGGGCTATCCGGACATGACGAAGAGCCATTTCAAGGGCATCGACTACTGGATGGAGGGGAGCGACCCAGGCACCGGCAACTACGATTCAGGCTGGGTGGGCCGGACGATGCTCGGGCTCGACCCTGATTACTTTACGAACCCGCCGGCGCATCCGTTGGCCTTGGGCGTCGGAGCCTCGTTCTCGCCGCTGTTTGAAACGGCAAGCGGCTCCACGGGTGTTGCCTTCAAAGACGTGAGTTCGTTCGAACGGGTCGCCGAAACCGGCCAGCTGTGGAGCCTCAACGGGTTGCAGGCCGGGGTGGGCGGTTCGCAGCAGCGGTTCGTGCGCGAAGTCGGAAATCGGTCGTTTGCCTTCGGGACAGAGATCGCGAGCGTGTATGGCACGGCCTCGAACACGGCGTCGTACCCCAACACCAACCTTTCAAAGAGCCTGGCCACCATCGCCCGGCTTATCCGCGGCGGACTCTCGACGCGCGTCTATCACGTCTCGCTGGGCGGCTTTGACACCCACGCCAACCAGCTCAGTGACCATGCGGATCGGCTGGGCCAACTCGATGCTGCCCTCGGCGCGTTCTATGCCGATCTCCAAAACGGCGGGCACGACCAACGCGTGCTGACCTTGACGTTCTCCGAGTTCGGCCGGCGCGTCTACGAAAACGGCTCGGCGGGCACGGATCACGGCGCAGCGAGCGTCATGTTCGCGCTCGGCCCCGGCGTCACGCCCGATGTCTACGGCCCGGTCCCAGACCTCGGCGAAAACGATGTCCCCGTCGCTCTCGACTTCCGCAGCTTGTACTCAGACGCCTTGACCGGCTGGATGGGCATGTCCCAAACCGATGTGTCGACGCTCATGGGGGGGACATTTCCAAGCGTCGGCATCGTGCAAGGCGGCGGACTTCCGGTGGAACTGACCGGCTTCAACGCCTACGTCACGGCAGCTGGCGTCGAATTGCGTTGGGCCACGCTTACAGAGACCGGTGCCGACCATTTCGTCATCGAGCGCTCGATGCGCGGGAGCACGTCCGAGTTCGAGGGCATCGGCCGGTTGCAGGCTGCGGGGAGCCGGCAGCAAGGAGCTACGTATCGATTCACTGATCCCGCCTCGCCCGGTGGGCGCGTCAGCTACCGCCTCCGCCAAGTCGACCGCGACGGCCGTTTTGTCTTCTACGGCCCGATCACCGTCGAGGCCTCCGCACCGCTCGAGTTTGGTCTCTCGGCCTACCCCAACCCCAGCCGAGGCAACGCGACCATCGAAGTCCACATCCCAGCCACGACAACGGCCCGTGTCGACCTCTTCACGCCCACAGGCCAGCGCGTCCTCGAACTCCACGACGGCCCGCTCTCGCCAGGCCGGCACGCCCTCCGCCTCACCAACCGCGTGAGTGCCGGCCGCTACCTCGCCCGCCTCATCACCCCCGAGGCCCAACGCACCGTCACGCTAGTCGTCCAACGGTGAGCTCGCTGCGCTCGCGTAGTACGTTGTGAGTAGCTGAGTGGTTAGTGGAGCGCCCCGCCGGACCGCGAGGGTCTCCGACCACCCGTCAGCCAACACCGGCAGGCAGAGCGCCCCGACAGACCGCGAGGGTCTTCGCCCACCCGTCGGCCAACGCTGACCCGTGCCGACCCCGCAACACCCTCGGAGCCAACCACTCCCCAAAGACCGTCGCGGTCTCCAGCCTCCCCGGAACCCTGCCGGAAACCGCGGATTCGCGTATCTTTAGGCCTCCCGCTTTTCCGCGCCTTTT
>JBCDHV010000342.1:0-4818 GCA_038749615.1 Bacteroidota bacterium | reverse complement strand
GCGTTGTTTCTGCGCGTCGACCCGCAGCACGTCGATGTCAACGTGCATCCGACGAAGGCGGAGGTGAAGTTCGACGACGAGCGCGGCGTCTATGGGTTCGTGCTGGCCGTCGTGCGCAAGGCGCTCGGCTCGGCCGACATCACGCCCAACTTTGGATTTGACGCCAGCGGCCGGCTCAAGGAACGCTACGGCACGCCGATCCTCGGGCGCAGCACGCCTCCAGCCGGCGTCTCACGGCCGCCCAGCACGTCTCCCTCGTCGACCGTTGGTTCGTTCGATTCTCCTGCCAATCCAACGCGTGAGTACGAACGGGCCGATCCAGACCAGCGCGACATCTTCGCGATACGCCCAGACCGTTCAGAGCCAGGCCGGATTCTGTTCGGGATGGATGCGGCTGCCGAGCCGCCAGGGGATGCTGGGGATGGCGCGCGCTCCCGCGTTGTGCCCGCAGCGGGTGAGCCTGCTCCCGATGTCCCGGAAGGCGCGGACACCGGCGACGCCCAATTCTGGCAGCTGCACGACAAGTACATCTTCGCCCGCATTCGCTCGGGCACGATGATCGTCGACCAACACGCCGCACACGAGCGCATCCTCTACGAACAGGCGCTCCGCGCGATGGAGAGCCAGTTCGGGATGACGCAGCAGTTGCTGTTCCCACACACGCTGACCTTCGAGCCGGCCGATTACGAACTCCTCGGCGAACTCCTGCCCGACCTTCGGGGACTAGGCTTCGATGTCGAGCGCTTTGGCGGAACGTCGGTTGTCATCCGCGGCGTCCCCGCCGACTTGGCCGTCGGCGACGAGCGGGGCATCCTCGACGAGATCCTCCAGCAGTACAAGACCTACCAAGACACGCTGCAGATTACGGGCCGAGACAATCTGGCCAAAAGCCTCTCGTGCCGGCGTGCCATCAAGGCGGGGCAGGCGCTCTCGCAAAAAGAAATGCGCACGCTCATCGACGAGCTGTTCACCTGCGAGTTGCCCTACGCGTGCCCTCACGGCCGGCCCACGATGATCAAGATCTCCCTCGACGAGCTCGACCGCCGGTTTGGCCGGGTGGGGCATTTGGAACGGTAGGGATAGTTCGATGGTGAGCAGGACGCTCACTACGTTCGCTGTGGTTGGGTGGGAGAGGTTTGCTTCGCTCAGGTGACGCCACCGATGGTCCCGATACCGTAGCGCCGTGATCCATCACGGCGACAGGTCAACCTTTTCGTGGTAGGTAGATGTGTTGTGTGTAGGTGCGTTTACCGTGCTGCCAAGGCGTCGATCATCTGGCGCAAGTCGGCGAGCTCGCGTTCGAGCCGGCTCACGCGGTTGCGTTCGGTTTGGAGGAGATCGGCCAGCACCTCGGTGCGGTCCAGGCCGACGGCGACGTTGACGGTGCCCTCGCCGGCTCCCGGCTTCGCGCCCCATGCCCGGCCGATCAAACGCTCCAACATCTCCACGCTAATCTCGCTCGCCGGCACCGCCACCGCCGTTCCATCGCCACGGCCTGAGGCCAGCACGTAGTCGCCGGCGTCGACTGAGCCCGTGACGCGCACGTCGGCCTGCCCGAGCATGGCGATGGCTGCAAAGCCCTCTGTCGATTCTCCTTGCGGTGCGTTGCCGACGACCGCCGGCCGTGTGGAGATAACCAGGACTTCGTCCGCATCTTCTGTGCTTAGAGAAACCAACCCGGCCTTCACACCGACGACGGTGCCGGCTTCGAGGCCACAGGTAGAGCTAGAACAGCCGGCGATGGGGAGGTATTCGGCATAGTCGGCACCGGTGGTGCTGTACTGGACGCCGCCGGCTCCATTGCCGTCAATCTGGCCGATGACCGTGCCGCTTCCGCCGAAGAAGCCGACGAAGTTGGCTGGGTTGCCCGGAGTAGAGGTCGGAGCGACCTGGAGCGCGAGCACGTCGGAGCTCGGACTCGTTCCCGTGTTGTCGAAGTAAGCGACATAGGAGGCCGTCAAGGATCCATCCGTGGTCGCTGGCGTGCTCTGGATGTAGGCGCCAAAGCGGCCAGCGCTCGCGACGTAGATGCCATCTAGATCGGCGCGGCCGACGACCAGGCCGCTTCCCGCAGCTCCTGCGACTTCGAATCCGTTGCGTGGTGAAGGAGAGCTGTTGAGTAAAGTAGTAGAAGGTGAGCCTACGCGGCCGACGTACACGCCACGGATGGCTGCGCTGTCGACATGCACGCCATTCTTGCCAGCGCTCTCGACGCGCACACCATCATCGTCAGCACGCCCAACAAACAGGCCGTTCTCTTGAGTGTCCTCGATCTTGAAACCAGTCCGCGAAGAACGGCCGATAGATACACCTTCCTGGCCGGCTTCCTGGACCTTGAGGCCCTCGTCATTGGTTTTGTCAATCAACACACCTGCACCGCGGGTCTCTCGGATCCGCACGCCCTCTCCGCCTGCCCACCCAACATGGAGCCCGTTCCCCTGGGCCCCGTCGACCTGAAACCCATTGGAGCTGTTGTCCGAGAGCGTAGAGCTCGGACTGCCAGCCCTCTTGATCCAGACGCCGTCTTCGGTGGATGTCCCTACGAGCGGTAGACGAAGACCAAGCGCGTACGGAGCCGGCAGCAGTGCCGTGCGGGGCGTCAGTTCGCCGCCATTGTTGACACGCACGCCAAGCCAGAGAGGGGCCTCAAACTCGTCAACGGGCAGGGGCATCACCGAACCGAGCGTGACCTGGTAGACGCCGTCGTTGAGCAGAACATCGGTCTGCGTCTCGCCCCAGATGACTCCTGGGCCAGTCGCCTGAATGTAGAGCCTGAATGTAAGATCGACGGTGCCGGTAGCTGGTGCGCCGTTGAATTCGAGGTAGCCCTGGTAGCTGATTTGGGCTGGTATGGCCTGGCCGTAGGCCGCCGTGACGAAGAAAAGAGCAGCAAGGAGACAGGAGGCACGCATCGGTATGCACGGATAAGGAGTGAGGCCGACCCGTACCATCTCAGGAGTCCTCTCGGTGCACAGCCGAGCGTGAGGTGATGTGGTGTGAGCGTTGTGAGCGGGTCTGGCCAAAGAACGCGCTACCGGTATATACGCAAAACCGGCGCAAAACCGGACAGGCGCGTGGTGTGGTACGTTGTCCGTGCCTCGGTTGTGCGTTGCCGGCCTCTAGCGGGCAGCCAAGGCTTCGATCATCTGCCGTAACTCGTCGATTTCACGTTGCTGCCGGCGGATGATGCCAGTCAGCACCTCCGTGCGGTCGAGTCCAACGGCGACGTTGACGGTGCCTTCGCCGGCTCTCGATTTCGCGCTCCACGCCCGGCCAATCAAGCGCTCCAGCATGTCCACGCGGATCTCGCTCGCCGGCACTGCGACCGCCGTTCCGTCGCCACGGCCCGAGGCCAGTACGTAGTCGCCGGCGTCGACCGAGCCCGTGACGCGTACTTCAGCTTGCCCAAGCATCGCGATAGCGGCAAACCCGTCCGTCGATTCCCCCTGCGGTGCGTTGCCCACGACGGCCGGCCGCGTCGAGACGACCAAAACTTCATCGGCCCCTTCGGTCGTCAGCGAGACCGTGCCGGCCTCCACGCCGACGACGGTGCCGGCTTCGAGGCCACAGGCGGAACTGGAACAGCCGGCGATGGTGAGGTACTCGGCGTAGTCCGCCCCAGTGGTCTTGTATTGCACGCCGCCGGCCCCGTTGCCGTCGATCTGGCCGACGAGGTCGTCATCGCCGTCGAAGAAGCCCATGAAGTTGGCTGCGCCGCCGGGATTGCCCGTCGTGCCGATCTTGATGGCGAGTCCGTCAGCGCTGACGTTGGAGCTTTTGTTCTCGAAAAGACCAACGTAGGCCGTCGTCAGATTCCCATTGCTGGTTCCCGGGGTGTTCTGGATGTAGGCGCCGTACTGGCCGGCATTCTCCACGCGTATGCCATCCATATCCGCATCCACGACGCGCACCCCATCCATGCCGGCGCTTCTGACCCGGACGCCGTGGACGTTGGCCCGCCCGACGAACAAGCCTGAGCCTGACGCGGCATTGATGGCAAACCCGTTGGCGTTCCCATCCGAGAACGCGAAGGTCGGATTGCCTGCGGATTCGACGAGCACGCCACCGAAACCCGAGCTTCTGATCAGGACGCCGTACACATCGGCGCGCCCGACAGACAAGCCTGTGTCCTCTGCACCGGCGACCTCGAATCCGTTGAACCGGTTATCCTCATCAACTACGCTACTCGGGTTGCCGGCCCTCTTGATCACGATGCCGTCTCCGTCGGATACCGCTTCGAGTGGTAGCCGAAGCCCGAGCGCATACGGAGCCGGCAGCAGGGCTGTCCGCGGCGTCAGCTCCGCCTCACCGTTGATGCGTACCCCAAGCCAGAGCGCCACGTCGAACGTATCGGCCGGCAGCGCCGTGACCGAGCCGAGCGCAACCTGATAGACGCCGGCATCGACGGGAACGCTGGTCTGCGTTTCGGTCCAAACGGCCGTGCCGCCGGTCGCCTGCGTGTAGAGGCTGAACCCGAGGTCGACTGCACCTGAGACCGGAGAACCAGAGAGTTCGAGGTAGCCCTGGTAGCTGATCTGAGCCGGCACGGTTTGGCCCGAAGCAGCCGTGACGAACGAGAGGACAGCGAGGAGACAGAGAAGACGCATGCTTCGAGGTGGGATGGGTTATGGGTAGGTGGGTGATACGTTGGCGTGGAGAATCTACCGGGTTGCCAGGGCTTCGATCATCTGGCGTAACTCGCCGAGTTCGCGTTCGTGGCGGCGGTTCTGTTCGCTGAGTTGGCGTTCGAGCCGGCTTACACGCTCGCGTTCGCGTTGGAGCACATCGGCCAGCACCTCCGTACGGTCGAGTCCAACG
>JBCDHV010000341.1:0-4832 GCA_038749615.1 Bacteroidota bacterium | reverse complement strand
TCCGAACTCGGTGGCCGGCGGGTCTGGATCATCGAAAACGGCGTGGCCACGCCACGTAACGTCCAGACCGGCATCCGCACCGAACAAGCGGTGCAAATTACAGGCGGCATCGCCCCCGGCGACAGTGTTATCACGACGGGCCTTCAGTCCATCCGGGGCGGCCAACCCGTCCGCGCCACGCAGGTCGTCGCCTCGCTAGACGAAGCCTCCGTCGAACGTAGTAACGTGTTTTAGTGGTTTGTTGTCTGTGGGGCTGACGCTCGGCACTCCCACTCAACTGCCCAACCAACATCCGCCCAACCGCATGAGCCTAGCGTCCACGTCTATCCGCCGGCCTGTACTCGCGACGGTGTTTTCGCTCACCATCGTGTTGTTCGGCGTATTGGGCTACCTGGAGCTCGGCGTGCGCGAGTATCCGGCCGTTGACCCGCCGATCATTTCAGTGTCGACGAGCTACCGTGGCGCAAATTCCGCCGTCATCGACGCACAGATCACCGAGCCCCTCGAAGAGCAAATCAACGGCATCGACGGGATTCGGACGCTGACGTCGCAGAGTAGCGATGGCAGCAGTAGAATCTCCGTCGAGTTCGACCTCGGCATCGATCTCGAACGCGCCGCAAACGACGTGCGCGACCGCGTCAGCCGGGCCGTCGGCAACTTGCCGCCCGATGCGGAGCCGCCCCGCGTAGCCAAGGCCGATGCCGATGGCGACCCGATCGTCTTCCTCAACATCTCCAGCGACGAACGCAACCTGCTGGAGCTATCCGAGATCGCCGAGAACCTGTTCAAGGAACGGCTGCAGACGATCCCAGGCGTCGCCCGCGTCGACATCTGGGGCGAGAAGCGGTACTCGATGCGCCTCTGGTTGGAGCCGGCCCGCCTGGCCGCTTACCAGCTAACACCGCTCGACGTGCAGCAGGCAATCCAGACCCAAAACGTCGAGTTGCCGACGGGCCAAATCGAAGGCGAATCCGTTTCGCTGACCGTCCGCGCGATGGGCCGGCTGCAAACGGCCGAGGAGTTCGAAAACGTCATCGTCAAACGCAGTGGCGACCAACTCGTGCGCCTCGGCGACATCGGGCGAGCTGAGATTGGCGCGCTGAACGAACGCACCGTCCTCCGCCGAGACGGCGTGCCGATGGTGGGCGTCGTCCTGCGGCCGCTTCCTGGCGCGAACTACGTCGAAGTCGTCGACGAATTCTACCGCCGGCTCGGCCCCATCGAAGAAGACATGCCGGCCGACCTGAAGCTCGGCATCGGCTTCGACCAGACGACGCAGATCCGCACGTCAATTCGCGAAGTCCAGCAGACGATCTTCATCGCCCTGGGGCTCGTCCTACTCGTCATTTTTCTCTTCCTGCGCGACTGGCGGAGCACGCTCGTCCCGGTCGTCGTCATCCCGATTGCGCTCATCGGCGCGTTTGGCGTGATGTACCTGCTCGGGTTTTCGATCAACGTGCTGACGCTGCTCGCGCTAGTGCTTGCGATCGGGCTCGTCGTGGACGATGCCATCGTGGTGCTGGAGAACATCTACGCCAAGATCGAGGCCGGCGACGAGCCGATTCAGGCCGGCATCCGAGGGACCAGAGAGATCTTCTTCGCCGTGATCGCCACGACGCTGGCGCTGGTGAGCGTGCTGCTGCCGATTGTGTTTCTCGATGGACTCGTGGGCCGGCTCTTCCGGGAGTTCGGGCTGGTGCTGATGGGAGCCGTGCTGATTTCGAGCTTCGTGGCGCTCTCGCTCACGCCGATGCTGGCGACGAAGCTGCTGAAGAAGCGCGAGGTCCAGCCCTGGTTCTACCGAAAGACCGAGCCGTTCTTCGTACGCATGACTGAGAGCTACCGGCGCGCGCTCGAAGCCTTCGTAGCGCGGCGGTGGGCGGCTCCAGTCGCGATGGTGGCGAGCCTCTTGGTGGCGGTCGGGCTCTTCCAGGTGTTGCCCTCCGAGTTGGCGCCTCTCGAGGATCGAAGCAGCCTGCGGTTCTTCGCGACGGGCCCAGAAGGGGCGACGTTCGATTACATGGAGGACTACGTCAACCGATTCATTGATCTGATCGAGGAGGACGCCGAGGAAGTCGACGCGCTCATTACCGTGACCTCGCCCGGCTTCGGCGGCCTCAGCACCAACTCCGCGTTCGCCCGAATCACCCTCGCACCTCCAGACCAGCGCGAGCGCTCCCAGGCCGAAATCGCCAATACGCTGGGCGGAAAGATCATGAGCATCGGTGGGGCCCGCGGCTTCGTCTCGCAGCAACCAACGATCTCGGTGGGCCGGCGCGGCGGGCTGCCTGTCCAGTACGTCCTGCAAGCCCCCAGCTTCGAAGCGCTCGAAGACCGGCTCCCCGCGTTTCTGGACCGGGCGCAACAGAGCGAGTCGTTTGCGTTCGTGGATGTCAACCTGAAGTTTACCAAGCCCGAACTGCGCGTCGAAATCGACCGGGCGCGGGCGGAGAAAGTGGGCGTGAGCGTGCGGGACGTCGCACAGACGCTGCAGCTTGCTCTTGCGGAGAGCCGGCTCGGGTTCTTCGTCGCAAACGGCCAGCAATACCAGATCATCTCGCAAGTCGAACGGCAGAACCGCGATGAGACGGTCGACTTGACAAACCTGTACGTGCGCGCCCGGAACGGGGACACCGTGCCACTCGATGGCCTCGTCATGGTGCGCGAGGAAAGCGCCCCGCCGCAACTGTTCCGCTACAACCGGTTCACCAGCGCGACGGTCAGCGCCGCGTTGGCTCCGGGGGTCACGCTGGAAGCCGCCCTGAACGAGATGGACCGCATCGCTGCGGAGACCCTACCGGCTTCGTTCTCGACGACGCTCGCCGGCGAGAGCCGCGACTTCCGCGAAAGCTCCGGCAGTGTCCTCTTCGTTTTCCTGCTTGCGCTCCTACTGATTTACCTCGTGCTGGCCGCGCAATTCGAGAGCTTCCGGGATCCGTTCACGATTCTGCTCACCGTTCCGCTCGCCCTTGCCGGCGCGCTGTCGTTCTTGTGGTACTTCGGGCAATCGCTCAACATCTTCAGCCAGATCGGCATCGTGATGCTCATCGGGCTCGTGACGAAGAACGCGATCCTGATCGTCGAATTCGCCAACCAGCGCCGCGCCGCCGGCCGGAGCACACAGGATGCCGTGCTCGACGCCGCGGCCGCCCGCTTCCGGCCCATCCTGATGACCGCCGCCTCGACGATCCTCGGCACGCTTCCTATCGCCTTGGCGCTGGGTGCCGGCGCCACGAGCCGCATTCCGATGGGCATCGCGATCATCGGCGGGTTGCTGATCGGCACGGCGCTGACGCTCTTCGTGATCCCGGCCGTGTATCCGTACTTGACGCGGAAAGAGATTGCCCCGGCGCTGAGCGGAGATGGCGCGGTAGCCAGCGTACACGAACCCGTTCGATCTCCCGGAGATGGCATCTCCTGAAGATGACCTCTTCCGAAGATCGAAACCGAACCCTTATCGCTCCCGCGTGCCACATCTGAAGTCCATCGTTTTACTCGCGGCCTTTGCGGCCACGGCCGTCACGGCCCAGCCGCTTCTCACGCCGGCCGATGTGCAGGTGTTGGTCCTCGAGCAAAACCCCGCCGTCTCAGTCGCCCAGTTCGAGGCTGAGATCGCCGAGACGGATGCGGCGCTTGGGACCGCCGGCTTTCTACCGTCCTTTCAACTGCGCGCCATCCAACGCCGGCAACCCCTCTTCCGCGCCGGCTTTGACGGCATAGCATTCCGTTCAACCTTCGACGCGACGGCCAACGCGAGCGTAACCATCTTCGAGGGACTCTCGCGCGTGGCCCGCTACCGCCGGCTCCAAGCCCTCGCCGATGCCGCTGGTTTCGAGGCGGAAGCTACCCGCGAGGCGATCCTAGCCGACGCACTCGTGGCCTACTTCGATGTCGCGCGCCAACAGGAACAGATTGAGGCCTTGCAAGAAGCCGTACAGCTCTCCGAAGAACGCCTGCGGATCGCTAGCGACCGGGAAAGCTTCGGCGCATCGTCTGAACTTGAAGTGCGCCGCGCCCTCGTCGATCTCAATGCCGACCGCGCTGGCCTACTTCGTCAGCAGAACCTCCTCGCCGGCACCAAGGCCCTCTTGGCACGCCTGATCGGCCGGCCGGACATGGACTTCGCCGTCATCGATACCGTCCTCGTCGATACGACGCTCCAGATCACCCCCCTCCTCGCCGATGCCTTGGCTGATGCGCCGGATCTTCTGGCAGCGCAATCCGGCGTGGATGCTGCAGATCAGGCAGAAACGGCCGTGCAGCGCGAGCTGTGGCCCCGGGTTGACCTCACGGCCGGCTACGTGTTCGACGGCATCTCGGAGCCTCTTGGATTTGATCAAGGGCAAGTAGCTGGTCTCAACTACGGCCTGACGGCCACCTTCAACGTCTTCAACGGATTCGACCGCCGGCGGCGCACGCAAACCGCTCAGCTCCGGCAGGCGCAAGCCCGCGCCCGGCAAGAACAGACCGAACTGGCCGTCGTGACCGCTCTGGAGAGCACCTATGCGATCTACGAGCGCAGCCTGGCCCTGGTCCGCCTCGAACTAGAGAACGTCGAGGCCGCCAATCAGAACGTCCGCGTCGCTTTTGAGCGCTTCCGGCTCGGCGTGAGCACCTCCCTAGAACTGCGCGAAGTCCAACGCGCCCTTACGGCCGCCCGGAGCCGGCTCGCCGTCACCCTCTTCGAAGCGAAACAAGCCGAAGTCGACCTCCTCACCCTGAGTAGCCGGCTGCTGTAAACACCACCAGCACGCAGGTTACGGGAGCAGCGGTCTGTCCGTCATTCGGGCAACCCCTCTCCCATGCGAATCTACTTCGACACCTGCGCCTTG
>JBCDHV010000340.1:0-4846 GCA_038749615.1 Bacteroidota bacterium | reverse complement strand
GCCCTGGCGCAGACGGAAACGGCGGACGCACGGGCAAACACAGAGCGCGAGCTGCGGGCGCTGGAGGAGCAAATTGCCCAGTTCGAGCAGCGGCTGGACCGTGCGCGGCGCAACGAGCGCTCGGAGATCAAGAAGCTGTCGGATTTGGAACGTCAGATCAAGGTGCGAGAGCGGCTGCTGACGACGTACCGCCGGCGCAACCGGCAACTCAACGCCGAGCGCTCAGAGGCCCTCCAAACCATCGAGGGGCTGCAGGCCGACCTCGGAACGCTCGAATCCCAGTATCGAGGGCTCGTGCGGCACGCGTACAAACATGGCCGGCTGAAGTACCTCTCGCTCCTCTTGTCGTCTCAATCGCTGACGCAGATGCTCGTCCGGGCCCAGTATCTGCGGCGGTTTGCGGAGCAACGTGAGCTGAAACGGGCGCAAATACAGACCAAGGCGGCCGTGCTCGAAGCGCAGCAACGCCAGCTCCAAGCGACCATCGACCGCAACAACGAACTGGCCAACAAAGACCGAGACGAGCAGCAGAAGCTCGCCCGGCTCCGTACCCAGCGGAGCACCGTCGTCCGGGATCTCCGTGCACAGCGCAGCGCGATCGAGCAAGAACTCGCCGAAAAGCGCCGCAACGGGCAACGGCTGCGGGAGCAACTCCGCGCCTTCATCGAGGCGGAGAGCCGGCGTGCGGCTGAACTGCGGTCGACAGCTCCGGACATTGCCGAGGAGTTCACGGCGCTGGCCGCCTCGTTCAGCAAAAACAAGGGCAGCCTGCCTTGGCCCGTGACCGGCGTCGTGACGGAAGGCTTTGGGACGCGTGTCCATCCGGTCTACAAGACCCGCACGCAAAATCCGGGCATTGAAATCACCACCTCGCCCCGGTCGGCCGTGCGCGCCGTGTTCGACGGAATCGTGAGCCAGGAATTCGTGATGCCAGGGTACGGGCAGTGCATCATGGTCTGGCACGGCGATTACACCACGGTCTACGGCAACTTCTCCTCTCTCGCGGTCAAACAAGGCGACCGCCTCCAGGCCGGCCAGCTCGTTGGCTATGCCGGCACGGATGCTCAACCGAAAGGCCCAGCTGTGTTTTTCGCGCTGTTTACGCCCGACGGAAAGGAAATCGATCCTGAACCCTGGCTGCGAAATCAGTAGCCGGTTCGTACACTCCAGACCCACACCCTTCCCTGCCCAGCCACTACACACTACGCCGTGTGTGGGGGCCATTCCACCGCTCCACCCACACATCGCCCCTTCGACGTGGCTACGTATCCATCCCTGAAGTCGCTTCTTGCGGTTTTCTGTCTCTTCGCCCTTGCCCCGGCCCTGCTGGCACAATCGAACACCTCGCCCAATGAGGTGCCGGCTGTCACCCGGACCATTCTGCTTCAGAACGCGCAGGTCGTTCAAGCCCCTGGCCAAGTGCTCGACCGAACCTCTGTCCTGATCCGGGATGGACTGATCGAGGCCGTTGGAGCTGATCTCGCCGTGCCGTTCGACGCGCGCGTGATCGCAGCCGACTCGTTTAGGGTCTATGCCGGCTTCATCGATGGTCTGTCGCACACCGGCGTGCCAAAACCCAAACCAGGGGAAACGCCAGACATCGACGACCCTGGCAATCCGCCTCCTGACGCCGCCGGCATTCAGCCACAGCGCGATGTGCGGACCATGATGGACCTCTCGGAGAAGTCGATCGAGGCGCTTCGAAATGCGGGGTTCACCACAGCGCACGTGGTGCCGCATGGGAACCTGTTTCCCGGGCAAGGGGCCATCGTGAACCTCGCCGGCTCGAACGTCGGGCAGATGGTGCTTGCGGGGGAGGCGTCGATGTTCTCACAGTTCGAGGCCGCGCGGCGGATGTACCCGGCCACCGATCTCGGGATGATGGCCCTCTGGCGCAACCTCTACCGGCAAGCCGACCGCCGGCAGCAGCGCGCCGACCGCTTCTCAGACCGCCCCGGCGGCCTCAACCGGCCTGAGTACGACGCTGTGCGCTACGCCTTCTTCCCCGTCGTCAGTGGCGAGCAGCCCGTCGCCTTCAAAACGGAGAGCTACCTCGACGCCAAACGGGCGCTCCGGCTCCAAGAAGAACTTGGCTTCCAGCTCCTGCTGATGGAACTCAAGGAAGGCTGGTGGCTCACGGAAGAACTGGCCGACACGCCGGTCTTCCTGTCGCTCGACCTCCCCGATGCGCCTAGAGAGGCCACGCCGGATTCGGCGATGGCAGATTCCGCAATGGCGGCCTCGGAAGCGATGGACGTGCGCGTGATGAGCCACGCAGACACCGACGCCGAGATGAAAGCCCTGGAAGCCAAGCGCGACAGTGTGCGGATGCAGTATGTCCGGCAAGCGGCCACGCTTCACGAGGCCGGCGTCACGTTCGGCTTTTCGACCCTCGAAGCGAAACCGAACGATCTCCGCAAAGCCCTTCAGCGCATCGTAGAGGCCGGCTTGCCCGAAGACGAGGCGCTCGCCGCGCTCACGACGGACGCGGTGCAAATGCTCGGACTAGACGCTGCGCTCGGCACCGTGGAGCCCGGTAAAATTGCCAACCTCGTCGTCACCGAAGGCTCCTACTTTACCGGCGGAGAGATTCGCTACGTGTTCGTCGATGGCCATCCGTTCGAGATGGAGGTCAAGAAGGCCGCAGCTGTTGCCAGCGCGGATTCAGCAGGCGTGAGCGCTGCCGGCGAGTGGAGCTACGAAATCGACTCGCCCCAAGGCGTCGTTGTTGGCACAATCACGCTCGACACAGACCTCGCCGGCACGATGACGAACAACCTCACGGGCGAAACCTCCAGCGTGAGCGACGCGCTGGTCTCCGGCAACATGCTCACCTTCACGGCCCCCGTCACGGTCTCAGGCCAAACGATGACGCTCGAAATCGCGCTCGAAATCGACGGAAACGATGCTGAAGGCTCCGCCACGATGAGCCAGTTCGGCTCCTTCCCGATGGAAGCTGTGCGCTCGCCCGGTCTCTAAACTGCACCTGAGCCCCGCTCAGCACTCGCCCTCCACCCGTCGACTCTTCCAGGATCGCTAATCCGCCCACGATGAACCGCCACGCTTTTTCCACGCTTCGCGCTGCACACCGCACGGCCCTCCCTGCATTGGCTCTGTTGTTGGTTGCCACGCTCGTCCATGCCCAATCGCTGTCCCAAAACCCAGTGTCCCAAAGTCCTGCCATTGAAGGCAGCGTGCTGATCCAGAACGCTACGGTCTTGACCGTGACGAACGGCACCATCGAAAATGGCGATGTGCTGGTCATCGACGGCGTCATCCGCGACATCGGGTTGAACCTGACGCCGCCGGCTGGCGTGCCCGTCGTGGACGCCACCGGAAAACACCTGATGCCCGGCATCATCGACGCCCACTCGCACGCCGGCATCACCGCCGTCAACGAAGCGACGAGCCCGGTCACCGCGGAAGTCCAGATCGAGGACGTCGTCAACCCGATGGATGTCACGCTCTACCGAGCCCTGGCCGGTGGGGTCACCACGATCCACGCGATGCACGGCTCGGCCAATGCCATCGGCGGCCAGTGCGAGACGCTGAAGCTTCGCTGGGGAGCCGTCGACCCCGAGGAGATCAAGATGGAAGGCGCACCGCGCACCATCAAGTTTGCGCTCGGCGAAAACCCGACGCGCGTGCACGGGCGGGGCAACGGCATCCGGCCCAGCACCCGGATGGGCGTCGAGCAGGTCATCCGGCAGGCCTTCACCGAGGCGCAGCGCTACCGGATGGAGCAAGATCTTTACGAAGCCGAACGCCGCACCAACCCAACAGCCGTACCACCCGACTACAACGAGCGCCACGAGGCCCTGGCCGATGTGCTCGCCGGCGAGGTGCTGATTCACGCACACTCGTACCGGGCCGACGAAATCCTGATGCTCGCTGAGGTCCTGGAGGATTTCGGGGTCGAGCGCATGACGTTCCAGCACGCGAACGAGGCCTACAAGGTCGCCCCCGAACTCGCCGTGGCCGGTGCCGGCGCCTCGGTCTTCTCCGATTGGTGGGCCTACAAGTTCGAGGTCTACTACTCGACCGCCTTCAACGCGACCATCCTGACGCGCAACGGCGTCCGCACCAGCATCAACAGCGACTCCGGTGAGCTCATCCGCCACCTCTACCACGAGGCCGCCAAGATGCAGCGCTACGGCGACCTCAGCGACGACGAGGCCCTCGCGCTCATCACGATCAACCCTGCCTGGCAGCTTGGCATCGACGACCGGGTGGGCAGCATCGAAATCGGAAAGGACGGCGATCTCGCACTCTTCGACGGGCATCCTCTCTCGATCTACGCCGTGCCGACCCACACCTTCGTCGACGGCGTCCTCGAATTCGACCGAACCAACGACCCTGACGATATCCGGTTGTACATCGACCCTGACGCAGACATCGAAGAGGCCTACGTGCACGTGGAGCAAGCCGAGCGCTGCTTGGACGACGCCCACCTCTCGGCCGGAGCACACCGACATCTCTTGGGCGGATTCCACCAGCATTGAGCCGCTCCCCGTCCCTGAGTGACCCAGATTGCCCCCGTCTCGACGCATTCCTTCTGTACGTACCCGACATGACTCGTCTCTCTCCCTTCGACACCCGCGCCCTCTGCGCTGTCCTCGTGCTGCTCGCCGCCTCCGTGCTGCCGGCCTCGGCGCAGCAAACCACGCGCGGCACTTTTGCCCTCACCAACGCCCGTATCGAGACAGTCGCGAACGGCACCATTGAGCGTGGCACCGTGCTGATCCGCGACGGCCTGATCGCTGAAGTCGGCGCAAACGTGCGCTTGCCCGACACCCTCGACGCCGTCATCGACTGCACCGATCACACGATCTACCCCGGCATGATC
>JBCDHV010000339.1:0-4870 GCA_038749615.1 Bacteroidota bacterium | reverse complement strand
GATACGGTACGGCAGGCGTTTCAACTCAACGCTCCCCTCCGGGCGGTTGTGGGGCAGTCTGGTACTGAGCAGGTAGCAGTGAGCGTAGAGCCGGCAGGTGCCATACTCGAATCGTTGAAACAGGCGGAAGACGGAGACGGATGGATCCTGAGGGTGTACGAGGCTCACGGGGGAAGCTGCGACATCGAAATAACCCTACCTGTTGAGCCTGCGCGCGTCAGCGCCTGCGATCTGATGGAACGGCCGTCAGATGAGGCGCTTCGGGCCGAGGGACGCTGTATCCATGCCGTCCTGAAGCCCTACGAGATCCGCTCATTCCGGGTCGAATTTGAATAGAGTTAGCCGGCGCTACGCGAACGACATTAAAACATGAACTAGAAGTGAAGCTGCCTTTAAGTTTTTAAAAGACAACGCACGTAGGTCTATATTCTCAATGTGAGATCGCACGGCCTTGCTACGAGAGGCAAAGGTCTCACTGCCGGCTCGCCGGCTGTCCAGGAGGACGACAGGATTGGTGATCCCAACATCAGTCCTGCCAACCAGTAGAAGGGGCCCCTTGTAGTGCGCTTGGCTAGCGTGGGTGTCCCATTTACCACCGCAACCACATGGCATCCACGCATGCGTTAGACGCGTTGCGAGAGGGCCGAGACACTTGGAGCGCCTACAAGGCAACGGCCAAGGGTCCGGTAGATCTCCGCGAGGCGAACTTATCCACACTCGATTTGTCCGGCTACGACCTGAGCGGCGTAGATCTCTCGGGCGCGAGTCTCATTGGGACTCAACTCAGCCGCTCGGATCTGAGTGACGCCTTCTTGAAACGCGCTACGCTCATCCGGGCCGATTTGTCCAAAGCCAACTTGGCTGGAGCCCTGATGGATGGAGCCGTCTGTGTCGGCGCGGACCTGCGCCGCGCTCGCCTGGCTGGTGCTTCCATGAGGAAAACCTCCTTGATCGCTGCCGATCTTTCTGGTGCGGACATCGAAGGCGTGACGCTGACCGAAGCTCTCACACAGGGGGCCAAGATGCCCATCGGGAAAAATCCTGCCGCACCGCGCCCGAAGCCGACCCTCCAAGATGCTACGACGGACTTCGGCAAGATGATCGACAAACTCGAAGACACGCACGGTCCGGTCATTCCCTGGAACGTGTATTAGTGCGGCTTCGCCGAGTTTTTAAGTGTTTAGCGCTGACGGAGCGGACAGGCAGGAAGAACAGTCTCGTGGCTGTATAGGACATAAGCTTCGTAGGACTGAGCTTCGGCCGCTATCTTCCCCTGCAAAGAAGATCTAAACACTAAGCACCAATCACTAAACACTTGGCAAAGCCGCACTAAACGCCATCACCCTCCAGCCCAAGCGAGTAGAGGGCCGGCGAGGCTAATTGCGGCGTAGATGCCGAGAACGTAGCCGGCAACTGCCATCAGGACACCTACGGGAGCCAACGCTTTCGAGTACGTGGTAGCCACCACCGGCGCGCTAGCCGCTCCACCGATGTTGGCCATACTCCCTGTGGCTACGAAAAACAAAGGCGCTCTGAGGAGCCGTGCTGCCAAGAACAGGATGCTGATGTGGATCAAGATCCACACGGCCCCAGCCGCGAGATAAATCGGGGTTTGCAGGACCGTCTTCAGGTCCGCTTGCGCACCGATCGCCGTGATGAGCAGGTACAGCGCAGCCGTTCCCAGAGTCGATGCGCCGGCATCTTCGAGCTTGCGAAGTGGCGTGAAGGAGAAGGCCAGCCCCAGCGTCACGATGAGGAGGACGGCCCAGGTACCGTGGCTGATCACCGTCGGGTCGCCGACAACCGGCAGGGCATTCCCGGCTGCTACGGCCAGCACGGCCAACCCGAAGCCACCACCGATCAAGTACGCGTAATCGCTCACTTCCGTTGGCCGGCGGTTGGCGTCCGTGTCGGTCAAATCGCTCGCTACGGCTTTGAGGACGTTCGGGTCGGCCTTGACCCATCGGTCGAATTTGTCCTGGAAGGCGCTCAGAAAGAGCAGGATGCCCATCCACCCGTAGCCGACTACCGTATCGACGACGATGATCGGCCCCATCATGGCATCCGGCGTCCCGACGGCGGCCTGCATGGCCAGCATGTTGGCACTCCCACCAATCCAACTGCCGGCCAGCGCGGCGAACCCTTTCCAGGTCTCAGGGGGGAGCATCCCTTTGAACATCAGCATGGCTACCGGCCCTCCGAGCACGATGCCGAGCGTACCGGCCAACATCATGAGCAAGGCCAGCTTGCCCAGCCGCAGAATGGCCCGCACGTCGACGCCCACTGTCAGCAGCAGCAGCGCGACAAGCAGCAAGTACTGCTTCATCCAACTGTACGCCGGATGCGCGGCCGGCGTGATCCCGAACGTCGTGCTGAGCATGGGCAGGAAATAGGCCCAGATCACAGGCGGTAAGTACTTGAAGATCGGGGCCAACGCCGGGCGGTTGCTCAACCAATACACGAAGCCGAGCAAGCCAGCGAGATACGCAAAAATAGCGGTGGGATCGGTAATCACAGACGGTCGGGACGGTGAGTGGGCGTGGTATCACTGGGCACGTTCGGCGTAAGTTCGCCGTGCCGGCTCCGAAAAGCGAGCCCGAAGCCGCTCAGAACCGATTTGCATACCGCATTCCTAGCAGACATCTCCTATGCCGCGCTTTATCCTCGTCCTCGCCGTCGTTCTTTTTGCCGGCTGCGCCTCGCCCCGCGTCGACCGGCCTGACCGCACCGATGTGCTTCAAGCCGGCGACACCCCAGTTCGCGTTCTGGTCTACGAGAGCAGCTTACCAGGCCCGACACTTTTCAACATGCACGACGACGAAAACACGTCTGTCGAAGCAGCCGTCCGAGTCGTAGATGAACTCGGAGGCCGCTTGGTGGCCCTCGCCCACACGGGAGAGCGGAATCTGACCTTCGAGGTAGCGGGCGAAGCGTTCACCATCGACCCCAACCGGATGTTCACCGACGCCGGAGCCACGCGCTCCTTGGAACGCTTCGAGTCGAACACGCCAGCGGCTCACCGGGCCATTCGCGCCTTTGCCAACCAAGTGCTAGACCAATACGATCTCACCGCGGGAGGGGTAGTCGTGACGTTGCACAACAACACCGATCAGAGATACTCCGCACTGAGCTACACTGAAGGGGCCGACTACGAGGCGGAGGCGGCCGGCGTGCACATCGGGCCCGGTACAGACCCAGACGACTTCTACTTCGTCACCGACCGAGAGCTGTTCGACGCCTTCCAAACGCTGGGCTACAACGCCGTTCTCCAAGACAACGAAGCCGCCACAGACGATGGTTCGCTTTCTGTACTCGCCGCCCAGCTCAACCTGCCTTACGTCAACGTCGAGGCCCAACACGGCCACCGCCGGCAGCAAACCGAGATGATACGTGCGTTATACCGGGTGCTGGGCACCGGCGTCTAGACACTCGTCTCTTAACTGGGCGCAGGCGAGCTGACCGCTTTGCTCTACGTGGGCGCAGGGGCTAGCTTGAAAGGACTCAACACGTAGCCCCGTGCTGGTGTTGCGCGGGCCACGAGATGGTACCGTACCCGTTAGAGGCTGTTTTGATGTTCAGTTTGGAGCGAGCGAGAGCTCGTTGGGAGTGGATGTGCTCATGACGTTGGAGGTGCGTACCGGGGGTACGGACCGAGAACGCAGGGGCACAGACGCCCCAACGAGCCGAGCGCAGCCCAAAATCATAAATCCCAAACAGTCTCTTAGATCCAGACCAACCACTCTATGCCCGAAGCCTACTCCAACTCGCGCCCACACCCCTGGCATGGTCTCGATCCTGGGCCACATCCACCGACGGTGGTCCATGCCTATATCGAGATCACACCGTTCGATCTCGTGAAGTACGAGATCGATAAGTCGACGGGGTATCTCAGAGTCGACCGGGCTCAGCGAACGTCGTCCCTACCTCCGGCGCTGTATGGGTTTATTCCCCAGACGTACTGTGCGGCTCGGGTTGCCAAACTCATGCCTGGAGCCACACGCGGCGATCTCGACCCGTTGGACATCTGCGTCATCAGCGAGCGCCCAATCGCTCGTGCGGAAGTCATCGTGAACGCCTGCGTCATCGGGGGACTTCCAATGCTCGACGGTGAGGAGGCGGACGACAAGATCATTGCCATCCTCAAGGATGACCCTGTCTTTGGGCACATCTCCAACCTCGCACACGCACCCGACGAGCTCGTAGGCCGGCTAGCGCACTACTTCGCGACGTACAAGCTGCACCCGAATGCAGAACACGAGGTTCGGCTAGGGGAGCCGTATCCAAGGAGCCACGCGGAGAAGGTCGTCCTTGCGGCCATCGAAGACTATGCCGATGCGTACCCAGGCGGGGGCAGCACCCAGCAGGGATTTTCAGTGGACGGGGGCTAAGGACCTATCCGGACAGTCGGCGCGGAAGGCGAGACCATGCGAGCGGACGTTGAGCTAGGCGCTCGAAGCAGGCGTAGCGCCAGCTACGGCGATGCAGAGCAACGAAGCGCAGCGTTCGCGCAGCCGTTCGCAGCCCGCGAGGGGTTTTCGGATAAGTCCTAAGCGCAGAAGAGCCGTTATCCTGTTTCCTCGATCAAGAACTGATACGCCTTGAACAGCGTGCCGGCGGGGTCAGAGAGCCGGCCTAGGATTGAGAAGTGATCATCGCCGTCTGTGGTGACACGCTCGACGGTCAGCCCGTACGGTAGCCAGGCGCGTTGCAGGGCGTCGCTCTGCGCGTGGTACTCCTCGGATTCGTGTTCACCGACGGCAAGCAGGAGAGGGGCAGCGCCGGCGGGGAGGTGATAGATCGGGCTGTTGCGCCGGGCCGTGTCTTCGTCGAGGCCGATGCGTTTGTTGAGGTAGCTCAGCCGAATGGGTTC
>JBCDHV010000338.1:0-4893 GCA_038749615.1 Bacteroidota bacterium | reverse complement strand
GCCAGACGTAGCGAGAGCAGCAGGGCCACGCCGCCCTCGGTCCACAGCGTCGTCAGCGCGGCGCCGGACGCACCGAGTCTCGGGATAAGCCACAGGTTTGCCAGCACATTGAAGCCAGCAGCAAGCCCGAGCAGGAGCGCTAGCATGCGTTGGTCGTTCGAGGCCGCGAGTGCAAAGGACAACAGGCCGGCTGCAGCCATGAACGGAAAGGTCCACGCCAAAATGCGAAGCGGTTCGGCGGCGGCGGCGTAGCCGTCTCTGCCGGCCAGCCACTCGACGAGCGCTACGGTTTCACCGGCAAACACGTACAGCGCACCCGAGACGGCGACGGCCAAGCCCACGACCACGAGCAAGCTCCGCCGGAGGATGCGCAGGAATTCGGTCCGTTCGCCGTGTTCAAATAAGGCGGAGAGGCGCGGGAATGTCCCTTCCATCACGACGAGCGGAAGCAGCATCACGGCCTCCAGCAGCCGGTAGGCAAAGCCGTACTCGCCGGCCGCCACGTCCCCGACGATACGCTCGACCATCACTTGGTCGATCCGAAAGTACACGAGCACGAAGAAGCTCATCATGCCGAACGGCAGGGCGCGGGTGAGGGTCGCTTGCAGAACGCGGGTCCGGACACGCCGGGTCTCGAAACTCGCGAGGTGCCGGGCCACCCAGTAGATGTTGACCACCAGCGTCAGCACCATGCCGGCTGCCATGCCCATCAGCGCCGACGCCGGGGACCCGCCGACGCCCAGAAACAGCGCGCCGCCGGCCACCACAGCGATCTTCTCGCCCATCGTCGAGACGGCATCCCACTTCATGACCTCGAACGCCCGGTAGAACGAGCGGCAGAAGATCACGCCTGAGAGCGCCACGGCGTACACGCCGGCCCAAAGCAGCGCCCACAGCATCTCGGCATCGTCGCCGAGCACAAAGGCCAGCAAGAGCCCACCCGCCAAGACGAGCACCCCGCTGGCCCCTCGAAAGGACAGCAGGTTCGAGAAAAACGTCGCCGCCCGGTCTGGCCGCCGCGCCACCTCCCGAATCGTGAGCCGGCTCGTGCCCAGGTCCGTCAGCGAAGACGCAATCAGCATGAACGCAAGCGCTGCATTGAACACCCCGTAGCCGGCCTCGGTGAGCCCTCCCACACAGACCACGAGGATGAACCAAAACCAGAGTGGTTTGGTCAGCGCGTTGCCGGCGGTGAGCCAGGAGATATTTGTGGTGAGCGTGGGCACGCGGATTCCGGGGAAAGGGAAGGCGGTTACGAGCCGGCCTGGTCTGGCCCGTCCTTCCAGACGCGGTCTCTAAAGCCGGCGATTGCCCCTCCGAAGAAGGCGAACATCAAGGTCCCGTCTTCAATGATAAACGGGTTCGACGTGTTCGCCACCAGCGTCTCGGCGATGAGGAACGTCAGCGCTCCCAGAGAGAAGAGCCGGATGAGTCGGGGCGCGCTCCGGGTGCGGAAGAGCATGAACGCATGCCAGGCCATGCCGGCCCAAGCAAACAGCATCAGCCCGAGCCCTGGCAGCCCAAATTTATACCACAGGGCCAAGTAGCCGTTGTGGATGAAGCTGACGACGTACGTGACGTGCAGGATGATGTTCGGATACGTGAACTCGGTCCCCATGCCGTAGCCCAGCACAGGATTCTGCTTGATCTTCGCCCAGACTTGCCCCCATTCCTGAAAACGGTTGAGCAAAGAAATGTCTGTCTGGCCCGCACTGCCGAGAGTGGAGAACCGGTCCACGATCCCCAAGACCAAGAGATCAACAAACTGGGGAAAGACAAGGAATCCGACCAGAAAGAACCCCAGCCCGCCGGCAAGCCCGAGCAGCACGATCTGACCTTTCTTGCGCCAACTCACCACCAAGAACAGAACGACCGCCCCCAACGCAAAGCTGACCCAGTAGCCCCGACTCTGCGTGATGATCAGGCCGGCAAAGCTTAGCAGAAACAGCCCAAGCATGACCCCTCGCTCCAACCACGTGCGCCCGTACACCGCCATCCCGAGCCACGTGAGCGAGCCGATCATCAGAATCAGCTCGTTCGTCCGCGCGCGCCCGGTGGCAATCTGCCAGAGATATTCGGCACTGTTGAGCCGCTGCCGGAACTCGATAAAATTACGCAGCGCCGTCAGCGTGGTCAGGATGGCCAGGATGATCAGGACGTTGCGCGCCGCGTCCGGGTGTTTCTTGCAGAGCTCCTTGACCGGGAAGTAGAACCCGAGCATCGAGAGCGCCAGCCCTTCGCCGATCATCGCCGCGATGTTGCCGCGGAAGAAAATCGTTAGGCCCACCGAGCACGCGGCCCACACGAGGAAGAGCAACACGGCCCAATCCACCGGCGAGGTCACGATGTCATCCTTTCGTATGACAAACCGCGAGACGTACCACCACCCGAGATATCCGAGGTAGCTCAGCCCGTAGACGACTTCAGTGAGTTGGAGGCCGTCCTGTTGGTCGGCGATGAGAATGAACCCGACGAGCAGCAGATAGAGCCCCCAGTTTTCCTGACGTACGATGATCCACCCTCCTAGGCCGGCGAGGAGCACCACCGGCAGAAACGGTACGGCAGCCGGCACAGACACCGTCAAAAACAGCAGCACGACGAACGCAAACCCAACCCCCAGCCGAAGCAGCCAGGTCAGGAGTGCGGGCGATGGGCCGGTGAGGGAGGGCACTTGGGCGTGGGTTGTGGAAGGGCGGTCTGTGGTACGTGTCGCGTGGGCAGGGGAGAGGGCACCCGGAGGCGTGTGATTCACATACCACGAACCTACGCACTACGAACCCACACGCTACGCACTACGCCCCATTCCCTTGCATGCGTTCGGCTAGGTACCCCTGATTGTCTTCCAGCCATCCGCCGACGAGCACGTAGATCAGCGTGAGCAGGAAGGCCGACAGCGTGGCCCCGATGACGATGAAGGCCCGTTTGGGCTTGTCTTTCCGGGGGGCCGGCACGGCCGGGTCGAGGACTTGCACGGCGGGGGCCTCACGCTGTTCGTCGAAGATGGCTTGTTCGAGCAGGGGGCGCGAGAACTCGATGATGCGCTGCTGAATCAGGAGTTCTTGCATCAACTCGGTGTACTCGCGCGCCTTGGCCGGCAGCGCCTCCATCGAAATGGGTAGCATGGGATCGTTGCCGGCACGGAGGCGGCGTTCCTGAGCGCGTGCTGCGGTTACCCGGTTGCGCGCCGCTTGCACGAGGGCGTTGTCTTCCCCGTAGTCGCGGCGCAAGGCATCGTACTCGATTTCGCCTTGAAGGGTGAGGGCCTTGTAGTCGGCCATGGCCGTTAGGAAGGCCTCGGCTTGCGTTTCGAGTTGGACGACGCCGTTTTGCTCCTGGAACCGCTGCATCCGGGCCCGAGCGGAATCGAGCGCTGATTCTGCCTCGGCGTAGCGGTCTTCCATGAAGGCGCGGTAGTTCGTTGCGCTCTCCGTTTGGAGCCGGGCGTTCATTTCGTTGAGGGTCGCCACGAGGAAATTCGCCATGTCTGCGGCCCGGTTGGGGTCTTGATCCCAGACGTGGACGGCCAGCCACTCGGTCTCCCGGTCGATTCCGAACTCGGTATTGCCACGCAGCGCCTTGATCGCTTCGGCTTGGCTCATGGCTTGATTGGCTGGGTCGTCGGGGTTCTCTTCGTCGCGCGTTTCATAGATCGCTTCGAGGTCGAACTCCTCGACCGTCCGTTCCATCATCGTCCGGCTGTTGAGGATGGCGAGGTAGCGGATGTAATCGCCGCCAGAGCCTCCGACGAGGGCCGCGGCGGCCGGCCCGAGATCGCCCAGCATGGCGGTCAACGTCCCGCCGCCGCCGGACTCTGGTATCATCACGTGTGAGGTCGATTTGAACCACACGGGCAGCAGGAGCAGGCTCACGAGGATCGACGCGATAGCCGCTCCCATGCTCACGCCGATCAGGAGCCACCGCCGGCTCCAGGCGCGCCGCACCCAGGACCACAGGATGTCCTCGACGGACGAGTTGGGTGATGTGGATTCGAGCGTGTCTCTCATCGTACAGGTATAGGATCAGGAGGGTCGCGCCGGCTCAGGAGCCCGCGAGGACGAACAACCGCAGCGCTTCATGAGGCCGCAAAGCAGAGACGTTGCATGCAACGGCCTTTACGGGATGTCGCCTTCGTTCGGAGTGGCTCCATACGGGATGCCGCTTTCGTTCGGTATGACATCATGCGGGGCGTCGCCTTCGTTCGGAATGGCATCATGCAGGGGGCGATGGGTGTCCGCGCCGGCCGTGTCAGTCCCGCCCGAAGACGTTGAAGATGACGGCCACCGTTGTGCCGATGCTCGCGGCGACGCCGATGGTCTGCAGCACGAGCTGGAAGTTTCGGTTGCGCCGGTCGAGCTGCTGCAAGGCGAGGCGCTGCTCGTCCGTGTTGATCGGATCGCCGCCGGCTCGGTTGACGAAGACGATGTCGCCGGACTCGACGGTCGCCCGCTTCGCCTCGACGAGTTGGCCCGTGCCGGCTTTGATCACGAACACGTCGGCTGATTTTCCGCCACGCCCGCCGGCTCGGCTGATGTAGCCCTCGGCGTTCAAGCTAGCCTGAAACGGCACCGCCCCCGGCTGCTCGACTTCCCCGATCACGCGCACACTCTGCTCGTCGCGGGGTACCACGAGGCGGTCGCCGCCGTAGAGCACCACGGGTTCACCCCCACCGCCGAGCGCCGAGGCGACATCGACTGACACGCGGTTTTCCGAACTCAGCGCCCGTGCAAGGTAAAGCCGGCCCAATACGTCGAGGTCGCCCAGCCGCGTTTGCTGGAGCACGGCCGAGGTGTCGACGAGAAACGGCAGCCGGCCGATGTTGGGCTGCTGCATGAAGTCGACCGCCCGACGCTCTTCGATCGTAGCGCCGCGTTCGAGGTACGCGCCTCGGACGAG
>JBCDHV010000337.1:0-4936 GCA_038749615.1 Bacteroidota bacterium | reverse complement strand
GCGCTCAGTGCTGGCCCTGCTCGGAGCCGGCATGGCTCTCGTCGTCAGCGCGCTACTTCTTCCCGAAGGAGCTGAGATGGCCGTGACACTCATCGGGAGTCTGTTGCTGATCGCCGGCCACACGATGAACTGGTCCGCGCATCGGTCCGCGTAGTTTGTGGATGTGTCGTATGTGGGTTCGTTCTCTGTTTGCGAACGGGGGATTGCCCAGCATGACTGACATCCACAGAACCACACGCCACGCACCCACGCTCCACGTACCCACACACCACAGGATGAAACGTCTCAACTTCACACTCGACGCGGACACGATTCGGCTGCTCGAACGGTTGGCGGGTGAGTACTACGGCGGAAATAAGTCGCAGACGGTCCGGGCGGCGCTGGAGAGCCTCGCCTCGCACGTTGGGCACGATGGCTGGATCGTGTCTGGCCACGTCCCCGTCGCGGTCGATGCTGATACCGAATGCCACACGTGCAACGATGTCCGGCCCAAAGGCGCTGTCCTCTACCGCCCTGTCTTCGAGCGCGGCCGAGGGCCGGATGCGCTGCCATCTATTCCGGTTGATTCCTGGCTAGACTGCCCCTCGTGCGTCGAGGGGAGTGAGTAACTCGTTCGTTCTCGGAATAGAGTGGGCCCCTCCAGGCCGATTCCGAACCCGTCACCGCACGAGCGACATGCTGCGCGTCTCGGCAAAGCCGGCCGTTTCGATCCGGTAGAGATACAAGCCGGACGGTAGCTCCCCACCACGGTCACTGCGGGCCGTCCAGGCAATTTCGTAGCGGCCTGGAGCGTATGGTCCATCAGCAAGCGTGGCGACGCGCCGCCCGAGCGCGTCGTAAACCGAGAGCGTCAGGGTTGTAGTTTCCGGGACATCGAAGGCGATGGTGGTCGACGGGTTGAATGGGTTCGGGTAGTTTCCATGCAGTTGGAAGCGGTCCGGCACACCATCAGCTTCGGTTGACACGCCCGTCGTGGGAGCATCCGAGGCGCGATGCCACAGGCCGGCTTGAAGCTGGAAGTCTGCTCCAGACGACACACCCGTGGCTGTTTGCCCGACAGTGCTGTAGAGCGTCATCGAGCCATTGGCCGACACGGTACCGCCTGATGCGATGGCGTAATCCGGGATGGCAAACTGGGCATGGGTAGCCGGCGCAAGCAGGCCAAGCAGCAAGGCCGCGAGGAGAAATCGGTACGTCATGGCATGCTCACTGGTTGGAATGGGCTGGGGTCACGCGGCGGCGCTCTGCAGGCCGTGTGCGGTTCATCTCTGGGGCCTCTGGCTCGTCGCGGAGGCTTAGATCTGCCTCCGGGCCGACGCCGTAGGCCTTGGGATGGAGGTAGTAGCCGCGCTCGTCAGGTGCCTTGAGCTCCTCGTTCGGGATGCGGTTCAGTTCGGCCCACGGATCCTGGCGAATCCCGGTAATTTGCCAACTCACCTCAGCGCCGGGTTCTCCGCCGGCAATGCTGAACTGGTTGCCGGCGATCTTCGCTGCGACGTAGAGATTGGGCCCCGGCGCGCCAACAGCCGTGAGTTGGTAGCGGAAGTCCCGGTTGAGGGCCTCGAAGTAGTCTGGCAGCGTCACGATGGCTTCGCCGGCTGCGTCAAGTGTGGCGTTGCCGTTGTAGACGTTCATCATGTCCGGGCTCTCGACAAAGCTGTGCGAGAGGTACTTGTTCGCTGGGTCGAGCGGGTGGTCGATTTTGAACGAGCCTCCGCCTTTCGAGAGCGTGCCTGTGACGTTTACGTCGCCCCGAAAGTCTCCGGCTCGTCCACCCGCACCGGTTGCTCGTGCGTAGACAGCCGTTCCTGTGGTGGTGGACGCGTTGAGTCCGCGGCCTTCTGGACTGACGGCATAGACCCCCCATCCTCTGCCTTCGTGAGAGCCCCAGACTCCAATTCCGTTGCCGCTCGTGCTGAGGTTTTCGCCACGGACCGCCGTGTTGAATCCACCCGGCGTGGCGAATGAGTTCTGGGCATAGATCCCAAAAGTCGATCCGTCCTCACTGTCGTTCAAGACTTCGAGCAGCCCTGCGTCTGGCTCGGACGTGCCCTCCATGGCGACTTTCCCCACGAACTCACCGGCGAGTCCTGGCCCGAAGGAAATGCCTTTCAGGGCAACGCCATTCTCGCTTTGCCCTTCAACGCCCGTTCCATCTAGGGACACACCGAGCGCACCACGCCCGGTGCCGTTGTGCTGGCCGAACACCCCGAAGCCCTCCGAGGACGTATCCAAGTTGAACCCGGAAACGCCGGACTGCCCGTTGCCCGAGGCCGATGTCGAGACGCCAAGAATCGCAGCCGCTCGTGTTTCTGTGCTTGTTTCCTCGACTCGCAAGACGGCTCCATTCGGGGACGTCACAGCGTCCGATCCGTCAAAGGGGAGCGCGAAGCCTGTCCCGGCCGGCCCTTGCGGCCCCGCTGGTCCTTCCGGCCCGGCCGGCCCTGGATCGCCTGGATCCCCTTTGTCGCCTTTCGGGCCGGTGGCGGCTTGCCACGTCAGGCTGCCGCTGTCGAACACTAGCGCTTGCCCGTCTGAAGCGCCCGACGTATCGATGGCATCCAAGTCAACGGTGTTGACACTCATCGCATAGGGAGCCGCGTTCATGGCGACGCGCGGTGTCAGCTCGGTCCCCCCATCGACCGAGACGCCGAGCCAGTACGGCTTGTTGAATGGAACGGACAGAGGGTTGACCGAGCCGAGCTGGACATCGAAGACTCCGCCGGCAACCGTCACGACTTGAGCTTCGGTCCAAACATCTGTGCCGGCGTTGGCGGCTTCGTAGAGCTTGAACATCATGGTGTAGCTACCGTCCGCGACGTTCAGGCCCGTGTTGTCGGTGAGCCGGCCTTGGTAGGAGAGGGTTTCGGGAGCTTGAGCCTGTGCACCGAGCGCAAGGCTAGCGGCGAGTAAGAGTGCGAAGAGAATGCGCATGACAAAAGGTGAGTGTGTCGTGTGGCTGATGCAGCCACGAGAGGTCCGATATGTCCACCATTGCGGAGAAATGCCTCGGATCCGGCCATGCGGACGCTAGAAATCCTTGAAAGCCAGCTACGGCTAACAAAAAGGCTCGGCCTGCACCAGCAGACCGAGCCCTAACAGAGACCAGACATTGTGGGATCGCTTTGAAGCGAATCTAGACTTCCAAGTACCGCATCAACTCCTGCAGGCGAAGCTGGAAATCTTCGGACGAGCCGCTGTCGTGGTACTCGTCGATGCGGTAACCGTAGTGGCCGAGGACGTGCCGAATACGCGCGGTGTCGGACGTGTTGAGTTTGAGCGTGACACGTACAGATCCGCGTTCGAGCCCGTCGAATTCGGTGGTGATGGACAGGATCTTGACGCCATTCTGTTCGATCACGTAGACCAACTGCCCGAGGGTGTAATCGGCCGCAGCCATTTCTACCACGACGATGCCACCCTCCCGGGCCGCCGCGGTCAGCAACGCGATGCGCTCGAAGAGGCGGACGCGGCTGAGTAGGCCGAGGTATTCCCCATCTTCGTCGATGACAGGCAGCGCGCTCAGGCCATGCTGCATGACCAAGGCTGCCGCTTCGAACGGGTGGGCGTCCGGTGCCACACGCGGCGAGGGCGTCATGACGAGCTGACCGACTTCGGTCTCTGCCGGCACATCCATGACTGTTTCGAGGTCAACCATTCCGAACAGGAGCCCCTGATTATCGACCACAGGAAGGTGGCGGATGCTGGGGGCAGCATCGGCAAATTGCTCAATGGCAAGGCGGGCGGTCAAGGTAGCCGGAAGGGGCTCCGGCCACTCGGCCATCAATCGCTGGACGATCATGTGGATGCCTGTTCGGGTGCCGGCAGGACGAGCCGGTTCGTAAAGGTAAAAGTCCGAGCCGGAAGAGGGAAGAGAGAAGTCACTCGGGTTGCGAGTTTCTACCCTGCTTTTCGCTCAATTCACGCGTCCGGTCTGCTTCCTGCTCACGTAAGATATGAGTCCTACGAGGCAGTGGACGTTACGCTCACAACCGCCGTGCCAGTTGGCAAGCGGTCGCCCTCACTGGTCGTTTCGTCAGGCTGGACTGGCGGATTCGCCGGTGCACCGTCACCATCGGACGGTTTGTCAGGCTGGTGCTCAGCCGGCCGGTAGTCTGCATAGCGCATCAGGACACGGTCGAGATCGGCCGCAAGTTTCTGCGAAGCCCGAAATCGTATCCGTACCACAGGCACCTCTTTGCCGGAGGCATCCAATCCAGGAACGTACTCCTCGTTGAGCACCTCGGTTACCCGGTGCAGATGCGCGACGGTCTTCGCCCCGTCCATCGGCAAGTACGCGAGCCGTTCGACGTAATCGGCTTCTACTACATCGAGGAGCCGGCGCTTCAGATCTGCGAGCCCGATGCCGCGCAATCCCGAAACAAAAGCTGCGCCGGGGAACCGCTCTTTGAGCTGGTGCAGCAAGCCCATGTTTTCGAGCGCGTCGATTTTGTTGAAGACCAGCAGTTCGGGCAGTCCGCTCGCACCAATCTCATTCAGCGTCTCGTTGACGACGCTGATGTGGTCCTCGAAGAGCGGATGAGACACATCGACGACGTGCATGAGCACATCGGATTCACGGACTTCGTCCAGCGTGCTCTTGAAGCTCTCGATGAGCCGGTGGGGCAGCTTTCGGATGAACCCAACCGTGTCTGTGAGCAGCACGGGCTTGTTCGTATCTAGATAGACTTGGCGCGTGGTGGCGTCGAGCGTGGCAAACAGCCGGTCCTCGGCAAATACGCTCGCATCAGCCATCGCATTCATGAGCGTGCTCTTGCCGGCGTTCGTGTAGCCCACGAGCGAGACGCGTACCTGATCTGAACGGCCCTTGCGCTGCGTACTGCGCTGCCGGTCGATGGACGAGAGCCGGTCTCGCAGCACGCCAATGCGTTTGCGGATGAGCCGGCGGTCAGTTTCGATCTGCGTCTCGCCAGGC
>JBCDHV010000336.1:0-4944 GCA_038749615.1 Bacteroidota bacterium | reverse complement strand
CGAAGCCACGGCGGATCTCCCGGTTGTTGGCGTCGAAGAAGTTCTCACTCAAGTCGCCACTCGGGCGCAGTTCGAGCTGAGACCAATCGACGAGTTCAGCATCCGCGCTGATCAGCAGGCCCCGGTTAGCGAAGGCAATCCCGCCCCCGAGCCGCCACGGCGAGACGATCTCGTACTCGACGCCGCCAAACTCTTCCTGGCTGAACGTGTCACCGTTGTCGAACTCGGTGAAGAGCCGAGTTGAAAATCCTTCATCGACCGTGTAGTACGTCGGCGTCTCCACCGTCAGCCCGACCCGCACACCTTCGGCAACTTCCGCCGAAAGCCCGCCACGAAGGTTGATGCCCACGATGTCCGACTCGATGTTCTCGTTGAGTTCGAGGGAGTTGAAGTCTGTTGTTCCGTTGAACCCGTCGTTTTCGTTGTTCTCGTCGGACTCAAAGAAGACCCGGTCGAAGTCGTAGGTACCGAACGTCAAGTTGGCTCCGAGACCGAGCATGACTTTGGGAGCAGCCTCGATGGATCCACCGAAGCTGAGTTCGTTCTGGTTGCCCGTTTCGAAGACATCGCCTTCTTGCAGTACGGTTCCATCCGTGACGGCTGGCAGGAAGGGCACCGCATCGCCGGCATCGAAGAGGTCCTGATCGAAGTCGATGGCGAACGTCTCAAACGCGAGGAAGGAGATCGGCCGGAAAAAGTCGACGACGATCTCGCCGTTTTCGTCCTCGTTCAACTCGAACTCACCCGGCAGCGGCATAAAGAAATCCGTGATCGAATTCTGCCCGTTCTGCCCCGTGAAGAACAGATCTCGCTCGAACGTACCGGTCTGGTTGAACCCGACGCCAAAGACGAAGGAGCCGCGGACGGTTGGGGCCTTGTACGCATACCCTAGGTTCGAAAGGCCCGTCCGGTTGGCGCGGGCATCGAGCGTAGCGCCACCGAGCGTGGCGTCGTTGAGCGTCGAGAGCACGTTCAGCGAACCGACGGCTTCCGAGGTCTGAAGCCACCCGAGGCCGGCGGGATTGGAGAACACCGCCGCCCAGTCGCCAACACCGGCACCACCCGCGCCGGCAAGACCCATAAGCCGAGCCCCTGTGGCCGGCGCGCGTTGGGTGAAGCGCAAGGCGTCTTCTTGCGTCTGCGCCACGGCCGGTAGGGCTGGCACGGCCATCAACGCGACGAGAGCGAGTAGGGTGAATCGTTTGAACATGATCGTATTCGGTTGGGTGGTCTGTGGTTGGCCGGTTGAGCGTCACAAACGGACATAGCTCACCCAGCGAACCGAAGATTCAGAGTCGAGTGCGGGGTCTTTCGCGCGTACCAGCCTCGGTGAACGCGAAGGGGGCACTCAGCTTCCGCGTTTGCGAGACGAGCGGCCAGATGAGCGGCTCGATGAGGACCGGCTGCCGCCGCTGCGGGCCTTGCTCCCCCCACCGCTACCGGAACGGCGAACCGATCCGCTAGACCCGCGGGAGCTGCTGCCCCGGCTGCTGCGGACGGCTCCGCGTGAAGAGGAACGGCTGCTCCCGCTGCGGGCGCGCCCGTTGTTGGACGACCGGCTGCTGCCACTTCGTGCTCGTCCGCTGTCGGAGGAACGGCCGCGCGAGCTGCGCGCCCGGCCTTCGGAGCCTCGCGAACGGCTTGGTGCCTGCTTGGCGCTCCGACCTCCCGAACGTGAACTGCGAACGCTTCCGCGCTGCGTGGACCTCGTCCGTGCCGACCGCTCGACGCTACGCCCTGAGCGGCGTCCACTCTCGGCGCGCCGGCCTCCCTCACGGGCGGAACGGGTGCGCGTGGACCCTTCGCCCGAACGCGACCGCAGCCGGCTCCGCTCTGCCGAGCGCGTCTTCGCGGTCGACGAGCCTGTGGTCACCGTATTGCCATAACGGCCTACGCCGTCCCGGCCTCGGGTGCGGTCTGTGCCCCGGGTGCGGTCGCCGCGCGACGCTAAGCCGGTTGTCCGGCCCATGGTGCCTCGCCCAATGCCATTGCGCCGGCCGTTATCTGCATACCGGAAGCCCTGGTTAAAGCCGCGGCCATAAAAGCCTGGATAGAAGCCACTCCCGTAGAATGGGCCGTATCCGAAAGCGTAGGGATTGTAATACCGGTATGGGTGAAAGCCGCCAAACCCGAAGCCAAATCCAAAGCCTCCAAACGCGAACGAGTTATGGAAAAACGGATCGTAGAAGAAGGGGTCGTAGAAACCAGCATGGAAGCGCGAGTGCCCGAAGCGGTTGAAGCCGAACGGGCTGTAGAAGTAGTCGAAGTACCGGCTGTAGCGGTACCGGCCGCCCCAGTAACCATCCTCGTATCCGTCGTAGTAATCCTCGTCGTTCTCGTAGTAGTACCGCGTCACTCGCAGCGTATCCGACCCGTCCGTTTCTTCAACGATCTCGACCCGGTCCGCACGGTCACGGTAATAGTCGTCATCGACGGTTTGGAACTGGGTGTAACAGCCTGTCAGCAAAAGAGCGGGCAGGGCGGCGAGAAAAGCGAAGCGTGACGGGGTGCGCGTCATGACGGTGGTGCTAAAGCGTGAGAAGCAGCTTCGGAGTGGTATCGGTCGAACGGGGACGATACGGATGCGGTTTCAGTTTTCGATCAATCTACGCGAGCCCGGCAGGGCCGGCAGGTATATTTCGGCCCCGCCACGGCTCGCTTGACTATACAAGGCGCAAACATCCTGCCAGCGCATTGTGACAGATCAATAGATCAGCCCAAAGCGGTCTTCTCCCGTCGCTGCAACGGCTTTTCGAGCAAAGATTTAGCCGTAGTTCGCGCCGGGTACGTTTTTTTGCACAGTTCTCCTCAGCTGGCCGTTACAGGGCGTCCTGTTTTCGGCCCATACGTTGTTCGCAATGGCAGACGCCATCACCCCTCGGGATCAGGATTATTCGCAGTGGTACCTCGACGTCGTTCAGGCGGCGAAGCTGGCCGATTACTCGCCCGTACGCGGCAGCATGATCATCCGCCCGAACGGCTACGGCCTCTGGGAAAACGTCCAGCAAGGGCTCGACCGGATGTTCAAGGCAACCGGCCACAAGAACGCCTACTTCCCGCTCTTCATCCCGCAGTCGTTTCTGGAGAAGGAAGCCGAGCACGTCGAGGGGTTCGCCAAGGAGTGCGCCGTGGTCACCCACTCCCGGCTCACGGGCGATCCGGACGGCGACGGATTGATCCCTGATCCGGATTCGAAGCTCGAAGAAAACCTGATCGTCCGCCCCACCTCAGAAACGATCATCTGGTCCACCTACGCCAAGTGGATTCAATCCTGGCGAGACCTGCCGATCCTCATCAACCAGTGGGCGAACGTCGTGCGCTGGGAAATGCGGACGCGGCTGTTTCTGCGGACGGCCGAGTTTCTATGGCAGGAAGGCCACACGGCCCACGAAACGTCTGAGGAAGCCGTCGAGGAGACGAAGATGATCCTCGATCTCTACGCCGACTTCGCCGAGAACTACATGGCGATGCCGGTCATCAAGGGCGTCAAGACGGCGAGTGAACGCTTTCCGGGCGCGGTCGACACCTACTGCATCGAGGCGATGATGCAAAACGGCTGGGCGTTGCAAGCCGGCACCAGTCACTTCCTTGGGCAGAACTTCGCGAAGGCGTTCGACTGCACCTTCCAGACGCGCGACAACGAGCAGGAGTACGTTTGGGCCACCTCGTGGGGCGTCTCGACGCGGCTCATCGGCGCGCTCGTGATGACGCACTCGGACGATCAAGGCCTGATCCTCCCGCCGAAACTCGCGCCCACGCAAGCGGTCGTCGTGCCGATTCTTCGGAAGAAGGCTGAGCAGAACGAGGAGGTCCTCGCCGCCTGCGAAACCGTCCGAGAAGCATTGGACGCCAAGGGCATCTCCGTCTTCGTCGATGCGAGCGAGGCGCGCCGGCCCGGCTGGAAGTTCAACGAGTACGAAGTGCAAGGCGTCCCCGTCCGCATCGCCGTGGGCCCGCGCGACGTGGCGAAGGGCGTCGTCGAAGTCGCCCGGCGGGACACGGGTGAAAAAGTCTCCCTCCCCCTCGAAGGCATCGGCGACGCGATTGCCGGCTTGCTAGACGATATCCAGCAAAACCTCTACGATTCGGCCCTGGCCCGTCAGCACGCCCGCACGCAAAGCGTCGATACGTACGACGAGTTCAAGCGCGTCCTCAACGAAGAAGGCGGATTCATCCTCGCTCACTGGGACGGTACCGCCGAAACGGAAGCCCAGATCAAAGCCGAGACCAAGGCAACGATCCGGTGTATCCCGCTCGACCAGGAGGAAGAAGCCGGCACTGACCTCGTCAGCGGCCGGCCGTCGAAGGGCCGCGTCGTCTTTGCGCGAGCGTTTTGAACGGCGTCGCTTCAGACCAGCTCACGGCCCGGACCTACGCGGCCGTGGCCGTCTCGTACCTCGTCAATCCGCTCTACTTGCCGGCGATTGGAATCGGGCTGGTGTTGGTAGAAGTCGGCGCGCCGGCCCGAGAAATTTGGACGATGGTTGCCGTGCTGATCGGCTGCCTCGGCGGGATTCCGATGGCCTACGTGCTCTACCTGCGCTCGACGGGGCAAATCAAAGAAATCGACATTCCGGAACGCGAGAACCGCACCAAGCCGCTGCTCGTCGGGCTGGCAGCCGTCGCGCTCGCCTTTGCGCTGTGCGCCGTACTGAGCCAAACGGAGACCCCATTCGTCTTGAGCGTCCTCCTGGCCGGCCTCGCGCTGACCGGATCGGTACTCTGGATTACGCGATACTGGAAAATCTCGATTCACCTCGCGAGCCTCGGCAGCCTGATCGCCATCTTGCTCGCCGGCCGTTCGCTCGTCGATGCCCCTGACGTGCTCACGCCTACCCTGATGGCCTGCGCCATCCTACTGATCCCGATCACAGCCTGGGCACGCGTTACCCTCAAAGCCCACACGCCCGCGCAAACCATAGCCGGCTCAGCGTTGGGGTTCGT
>JBCDHV010000335.1:0-4972 GCA_038749615.1 Bacteroidota bacterium | reverse complement strand
TTCTACAACCCAACGCGCCGGCACTCGACGCTCGGCTTTCAGAGCCCAGCGGACTACGAGGCGGCGTTCTTCAACCAGGGGGTGTCCAAATTATCGGGGTAAGCTCAAATTCCCCTTCACCCTTCACCCTTCACCCTTCACCCTTCCACATGAAAACACTTCTCCTAGCACTCATCCTCGTTCTGCCTGCTGCGGCTCAGGATTTTTCTGGCGTCGAGATTCAGACGACCAATCTCGGGAATGGGATCTACATGTTGACCGGCGCGGGTGGGAATATGGGCTTGTCGGTGGGGGAGGACGGAGCGTTTTTGATCGACGACCAGTTTGCACCGCTGTCCGAGAAAATCCTGGCAGCCATTGCCGAATTCACTGACCAGCCCGTCACGTTCGTGCTGAACACGCACTACCACGGCGATCACACGGGTGGGAATGAAGCGATGTCGGGAGCCGGCGCCATGATCGTCGCGCACGACAACGTCCGCCGGCGGATGAGCGTCACGGAGTTCAACACGACGTTCAATGTCGAGATTGCCGCTGCACCGGAAGCGGCGCTGCCCGTGATCACGTTCACGGACGAGATGCGCTTCTACTGGAATGCGGATACGCTCCACATCAAGCACGTCGAGGCGGCCCATACCGATGGAGATGCCCTCGTAGTCGTGCGCGGAGCCAACGTGATCCACGCCGGCGATCTCTACTTCAGCGACGCCTATCCGGTGATCGACGTGAGCGCCGGCGGTGAGATAGCCGGCATGATCGCCGCGGCCGACATCATGCTCGAATTAGCGGATGACGACACGCGGATCATCCCAGGCCATGGCCCACTGTCTACGCATGCCGACCTTGCAGCCTACCGCGCCATGCTAGCCGATGTGCATCAGCGGATCCAGCAGATGGTGTCCGACGGTCTGACGATGGAGGAGGTCATCGCTGCAAAGCCCACAGCCGACTACGACGCCGAATGGGGGAACGGTTTCATACCGCCCGACCAGTTCGTGTCGATCGTCTTTCTCAGCTTGGCCGGTTGATCCGAGAGAGATCTACTCTGCCGCCGGCGCTACGCGGAGCACGCGTCCGTTGCTGGAGTCCGTGGCGACGTACAGTGCCCCGTCTGGCCCTTCAACGACTTCGCGGATCCGTTCGCCTTGCTCGGTGAGGAGACGTTCCTCGGCAACCACCCGTTCGTCCTCGATCACTACGCGCACGAGCGCCCGGCTCGACAGGCCTCCGATGAAGGCGTTACCGGTCCATTCCGGGATGAGCCGGCCCGAGTAGAAGACCATGCCAGACGGCGAGATCACGGGGTCCCAGTAGTACACCGGCTGCTCCATGCCTTCGGCCTGCGTCGTGTCGTGAATGCGCCGGCCGGAGTATTCCTCGCCGTAGCCGATGGTCGGCCAACCGTAGTCGAGTCCGGGCTCGACGAGGTTCAGTTCGTCGCCGCCTTGTGGTCCCATCTCGACTTCCCAGAGCCGGCCTTCCGCATCAAACGCGGCAGCCAGCACGTTTCGGTGACCGCTGGACCAGATCTCGGGGCGTGCCCCTTCGGTGTCGACGAACGGGTTGTCTTGCGGGACAGACCCATCGGCAAACACGCGGACGATCTTCCCGAAGTGGCTGCCGAGGTCTTGGGCTTGCCGCCGGCCCTCGATAATCGACCGCTCGCCGAGGGTGATAAACAGCATATCGTCGTCGTCCCACACGAGCCGGCCGCCAGAGTGCATGGTCGAGTTGATCGTGGGCATCATCCGGAAAATCACTTCGGTTTCTGCCAGTGCCGGCGCGGAGCCCGATTCTGATTCGACCAGGGTGCCGCGCGTCACCGTGAGTCCATTGCCACCGTCACGGGGTTCAGCATAGCTGATATAGATTTGGCGGTCGGAAGCAAAACTCGGCCCGATTTCCACATCGAGTAGGCCCCCCTGCCTGCGGGCGTCCACGGCTGGCACGCCCTCAACAGGTGCCGAGATCGACCCATCCGGCGAAACGATTCGAAGCTGGCCAGGCTTTTCCGTGACCAGCATCCGTCCATCCGGCATAAACGCGATGGACCACGGCTCGTTCAGCCCCTCAGCAACGGTCTCGACGGTGATCGGTGTCTGCGTAGCGATGGCCGGCGCTCGGGTCTGGCCTTCGAACGCTGGGCTGAATTCAGGCACGTTCGGCGGGGCGGTCTCCACGGGTGCGCCCGTCATAGCGGCGTCGGCACCTGGGACGGATTGCTGACTATTCGCCGCTCCACCCGGCGCGCGGTTGCCCGACCGATCAGGCTCCGTGTCTTGTCCGGTAGCGACATCCGATGGCCCACACGCCATCAATAAAGCAGTGAGCGTGAGAACAAGCAGGCGCATGGCGAAGCAAGGTGAAGGGCGTGCAAGAGCGGCACCACAGTGCCGGCGAATGATCTGCTACGATGTGCCTATGCGAACTGTGTTCCCGAGCGGTGGGCGCGTGGAGGTGAGGGCGAGTGGCGAGGTGGAAGAGTGGAGGTGTCTATAGCGCTTAGGTGAGCGATGGCAGGCGCTCGCCAAGGTGCCCGAGTTCAGCCACCTTAGCCGAGTGCTACCGTTCGGCGGGCTGCGTCAACCGCTGGTCGGCGTGCGGGGCCGTTTGTCGGGCAGGTATGGGACGGACCATCCTTTCGAGTGATGTTGAGGCCACTCCGTACGAATCCCCAAGCCCCGCTCGCACAGCTAATAGCAGCTCTCATTCACTCTTTGCGACGACATGGATTCGCTGACGCAGTTCACCCTAGGCGCCGCCATGGGGGAGGCCACCCTCGGCAAGAAACTAGGCGGGAAAGCCGCTTTGTGGGGTGGGTTCTTCGGGACTCTGCCCGATCTGGATGTTTTGGCTGCACCTTTCCTGACGGGTATTGAGGAACTCGTCTTCCACCGCGGCTACTCCCACTCTGTTTTAGTCTGCACGCTCGTGTCGCCTCTGCTGGCCTGGCCGTTGGCGCGCAGGTATAAAAAAGAGGGTACGACGTGGAGGATATGGACCATCTTCTTATTGCTGACGCTAAACACCCATTGGATGGTGGATAGCCTCAACACCTACGGCACGCAAGTCGGTCTGCCTTTCACAGACTACCCTGTAAGCATCGGCTCTGTTTTCTTCATCGATCCGTTTTACACGCTACCGTTGGTAGTCGGTGTGATCGGTGCTGTTGTGCAGCGGCGCGAGAGCCGGGGGCGGTTCTGGGCGATAAGGCTAGGCTTGGGCGTCAGCACGGCCTATCTCCTGTTGGGGCTGGGCCTTAAAGTGTACGCTACCGCGATATTTGAGCGTGCGCTAAACAGCGAAGGGGCGGTCTATGAGCAGATGATCACGACTCCTAGCCCGATGAATCCTTTGCTGTGGGTCGCCTATGCTGACGAGGGCGATGCTGTCCGGGTCGGCCTCTACTCCGTCCTCGACCCGTCTCCAGACGTCAACTTTCAGCGCGTCGACAAGAACCTGGAACTGCTTGCTGATCTGGAGGAGAGCCCTGAGCTAGATCGACTATGGTGGTTCACTCAAGGCTTCCTGTCGGTGTCCCGACAAGGCGACCAACTGACCGTCCATGACCTCCGGTTCGGCCGCAGCGATGGTTGGCTTACCGCAGACGGGATCTATGTCTTCAACTTCGACCTCGTCCTTGATCCTGACCACCCAACTCGTCTGATAGACTTCCAGGAATCCTCGCCCCCGATTGAACTAGACGCGATCCCGTGGGGGCTACTGGTGGCACGTATTCTCGGAGACCCTACTGCGGAACAGGGACAAGTGCCTTGACAGAGCCACACGAGTGATTGCTCTCGAAAAAGCACGCGGCTCGGGGCTTCCAGTTTTGCTTTCAAAGCGGGGCAGAGCGTAAACTTTGGCAGCGCAGTGCTGGCCGTACGCCGGCGTCGCTTCCTGCCGTCTAAACCTCCCCCTTCCCATGCCGGCACCATCCCCAAAAACTGTCGTTCAGGCGTGGGTCAACGCCTTCAATCTTGGCGAGGCCGATGCGGTCGCGGCGTTTTACGCAGAGGATGCGGTGAACCACCAGGTGCCGGCTGGCGAGGTTCGTGGTCGCAAGGCCATCCGCCAGATGTTTGAGCAGGAGTTCGCCACCGCAGAGATGGTTTGCATCGTTGAGAATCTCTTCGAAGACGGCGAATGGGCCGTCCTCGAGTGGCGCGACCCGTTAGGCCTACGAGGCAGTGGGTTCTTTCACATCCAGGACGGCAAGATCCAGCTTCAGCGCGGGTACTGGGACAAACTGAGTTTTCTCAGGCAACACGGCTTACCCCTGCCCACGGCGTGAGCGCTTTGGCAAGTCAGCTAGCTGGAACGTGACCGACCACACTTGCCCTCGACCACTAGTTCCTTGATGACAGCTTGCCGCTACACCGTTTATGTTCTCCTCGCCACGTAAACCGTCTGGTAAGACGACTGCCTTGGTCCTTGGGATCTGGATCCTCGTGTCTGGGGCTACCTACGCACTCGGGCCATACTTTGCCGTCCGGGATCGTGCCGGCGCTCTGTTGGAGGAGCAACCACGGGCCGTATCCGAAGCGAGGGAGTGGCTAGACGCGATAGGGCCGGAGGCTCGGGAAGCGTATGCTACATTTCAGTGGATAGACGTCGGGATTGCTGCGCTCACCGCGCTGGCTATGTTCATTGCGTTGGCGTTCGTGCTCTCCCGTTTGACCTCCTGGCCAGGACGCCGGGGGCGCATCGTGGCGGCAACGCTTCCACTGTTTGTCTTCTTGGCAGAGGTTACCGAGAACATTCTCCTCACTACCGCTCTTGCTCGCTATCCGGACCCCGCCGAGTCTGCGCTCGCCGCTGTAGAAATGGTCACTTCCGTTAAACTGCCCGTTGGCTTTCTGACCTTCGCCGTTGCCGCCACGGGCCTGATCGCCGTGGCAGCTCACGCGCTTTGGCAGCGGAGACAGGCTCACAAGGTCTGACTCGACAAATACTCATCCGCCGTTCTGAA
>JBCDHV010000334.1:0-4976 GCA_038749615.1 Bacteroidota bacterium | reverse complement strand
TTCCGAAGATCAAAGGCTCACGGTTTATCGGGGTGGCTAGGCCGGCTGGAAGCATCGAGGAGGCTAAGGAGGCCGTCGAGGCTGTGCGTAAGCAGTTCTACGATGCCCGGCACCATTGCTTCGCGTATCGGTTGGCTCCCGCCGGCGATGTGTTTCGCGCCGCTGACGATGGTGAGCCCGCCGGCAGTGCTGGCCAACCCATCCTGGCGCAACTGGCCGAGGTGGATCTGGTAGATGCCGTGGCCGTAGTCGTCCGCTACTTCGGAGGGACGAAGCTGGGCGTTGGGGGGCTGGTCCGGGCGTACGGAGCCGCCGCCAAGGCCGTTCTGGAATCGGCCGTCGTGGAGGAAGTCGTGTTGCGGACCTCGCTCGCCATTCAGTTTGCCTACGATGACACCTCACCGGCCATGCGCCTCCTCGATCAATTCGATGTCTCCGTGATCGATACGGTGTACGGGTCCGACACGACGCTCCACCTAGCTGTCCGGAATTCTCAGGTCGATGCTTTCAGCCGGCACTTCGTCGAACAGCTGGCCGGCCGTGGGACGATCCGGTTGGAGCCGTGAGTCCGTCGCAGAGCGTTTCAGCACGCTGAGCAACTAGGCCGTGGTTCTGGTTGATCAGCGGGCGCGTTAGGACTACCTTTTAATGCTGGCCTACTCATCACGCCTGAACGCGGAGCCCACCCTCCAGCATGTCTGGCCGTCCAACCCACCACGTGACTGACTCGACCTCGCCTGCCCGCTCGCGGTACGCCGTTTGGCTGATGTCTGTGCTTGCGATGTTTCTCTTCGCAGACCAGAATCTGATGGCGCCGAACCTCACGCAGATTGCGGAGGAGTTCGGATTCACCGCGGCGGAACGGGACACGAAGCTTGGCGGCGACATTTCGCTCGTCTTCTGGATGCTCGGCGGGTTGATTACCATTCCCGTAGGCTTCCTGACCGACCGGGTCAACCGCGTCCGGTTGCTCACGCTGATCATTCTCGTCGGCGAGATCCCATGCTTTCTGACCGGCTACGCACAGAACTACACCCAGTTGTTTTGGCTACGTGCGCTGACGGGCATCGGGATTGGCGGAGCGTTACCACTGACGTACTCGCTCCTGGCCGATTACTTTCCGCCCGACCGGCGTGCCGCCGCCGCTGGGTACGTCGGATTTGCGATGGGCGTCGGGATCGCCGTGGGGCAACTGGTTGCCGGCTTCATGGGCCCGACGTATGGGTGGCGACTCCCATTCATCGTTGTGGCGACGCCGAACTTCTTCCTCGGCGTGCTCTTCTGGCTGACCGTCCGCGAGCCCAAACGCGGTGCGACGGACGCGAGTCTGCCCACAAAGATCGGCGGGTGGAAGGCGATCAAGCGGCTATTTTCTGTGCCGAGCAACGTCCTGATTTTCCTACAGGGCATCGCGGCCACCGTCCCGTGGAGCGTGTTCTTCGTCTTTCTCAACGACTTCTACGCCCAGGACAAAGGCTTCAGTGTCGAGGCCGCCACGTTGATCATCACAGCCATCGGGGGGGCAGCAATCCTCGGCGGCTTTCTCGGGGGCGTACTTGGCAGCCGGCTTTACGAGCGTTCTCCCAGGTATCTCCCTGTGTTCAGCGGCCTGACCACGATCGCGGGCGTAGCGCCGATTGCACTCTTGCTGAATTACCCCACCCAAGCCGGCGTCGCCGATCCCAGCTTGCTGATGCCCATCGTGTATGGCGGTGTGGGCGGGTTGCTACTCGCCGCTACGGCACCCAACGTCAGGGCGATGCTTCTGAACGTGAATCCGGCTGATCAACGTGGGACAACGTTCGCGTTTTACAACTTGGCGGACGATTTAGGGCGCGGGTTCGGGCCGGTGATCATCAGTGCACTCATCGTAGCGGCTGGCCGGGTGTGGGCCTTCAACGTCGCCAACATGCTCTGGCTGATCTGCGGCTTGCTGCTGTTGGTCCTCACCTGGACGTTCCCGAAAGACGAGGCCCCGATCGTTGGTGCCCCTGACCGCATGCCGGAGGCCGCACCGTGAGCGCGACTGAGGAAGGAGCGAACCATCCGTTCATCTTCGACGAGACCTTGAGCCAGATTCGGCTCGACGGTCCGTTCGAGATCGATGTCCCGCTGGCGCAGAGCATCACGTACAGCCGAGGGGGGGACGCCGTTACGTGGGTGCCGGCTGCGGAGGTGCAAGGAACGGACGCCCTCGTCGCGCAGAGTGAAGGGTTGATGCTTGCCCTCTCGTTCGAAGCCACGTCGATGGGGGGTATTCTCGACGGCCGGCTGATGAACCGTGCCGAGCAGCCCATCCTGCTTCATACGGTCACTATCGCCAGCATCGATCTCGCCCTGGCGCTCTCGAAATGGGGCGACTCCGCACGGCTGTACCAGCATGGCTACCAGAGCTGGACGCCTTCGGGGTCCATCCCGATCACCGCGGTACAGCGGTACCCACGAAGTCGTTCGTTCTCGGCGATGAACCATGACGTAGACAGTGTGCACTGGGGGCGCAAAGATGGCATCATTTCGTCGCTGTTCACGGCCTTGAGTCCGCAAGATGGCGGTCAGGTCGTGCTCATCGGGAGTCTGACGCAGCGCATCGGGCTGTCGACCCTCTTCTTCGATGGCAAGACGCTCGATCTGACGCTGGAATACGCCGGCAAAGTGCTGTTGCCTGGAGAGGCGTTGGAGTTGGAGCCGTTGTTCGTTGGCTCTGGTAACGAGGAGCCGTTGTTCGACGCGTATGCGTTGCTGGTCAAGGAGCGTATGGCGGTGCAGCTCGACAAGGGCCCGGTGGCCGGCTGGTGTTCGTGGTACGAGTTCTACACCAAGGTGACGGCGCAGGGCGTCGAGGACAATCTGCAAACGGTGTTGCAGGCGCCCGAGCTCAAACTCGACGTCATCCAGCTAGACGACGGGTACCAGACCGAGGTAGGGGACTGGCTCTCGATCAACGAGAAGTTTCCCGATGGGCTGGAGCCGCTGGTGGCCAAGATCCGTGATGCGGGTTACGCGGCCGGCATCTGGCTCGCTCCGTTCATGGCGAGCGCCAAAAGCGAGCTCTTTACGTCGCATCCCGAGTGGTTCGTGCACGACGCGCTGAACCGGCCCGTCGACGCCGGCTACAACGTGGCCTGGCGCAGGCGCACGCACGCGCTCGACGTGTCGAATCCGCATGTGTTGGAGTGGTTGGGCGATGTATTCGGGGCGTTGAGGCAGATGGGGTTTACGTACTTCAAGCTGGATTTCCTGTTCGCTGGCCTCCGGCGTGGCAGTCGTTCGAATCAGCGGCAATCGCCGGTCGAGGCGTACCGGAATGCCTTGCAGGCCGTCCGCGACGCCGTTGGACCGGAGGCCTACCTGTTGGGCTGTGGTGCCCCGCTTGGGCCGTCCATCGGCATGTTCGATGCGATGCGAGTCTCGGCAGACGTGCGGGAAGTCTGGTGGCCACGGTTTACCGGCTGGGTCGGGAAGGGAGCCGGCATCCCGAGTGCGCGCGACAGCCTGCGCAACAACCTGACCCGCGCGTTCATGCACTGGCGCTGGTGGGTCAACGATCCCGATTGCCTCCTGGTGCGCGAGCGGAATAGCTCGCTCACCATCGAGCATGTTCAGCTCCTGACAACGGTCATCGGCCTCTCGGGGGGCGCCATTTTCCTGAGCGACGATCTCTCCGAACTTGATCCGGAACGGTTTGAGATGGCGCGGAGCGTATTGCCGCTAGTGAACCTTCGGCCGGTGGTACAGAAGAAGATGGTCGCGAATTTCCCGGCCGTCCTTGTTGCCGAGCATCCCGTTCATCCGACGCTTGCCCTGATCAACCCGTCCAACGAGCCGGAAGTGATGCCGATGCCCTTCTGGAAAACAGACGGGCTAGAAGACGTGCGTTGGGCGGTGTTCGATTTCTGGCAAGGATCAGCCAGCTTGTTTGACGCGCGCCCGGATCTTGCACTAGCGGCCCAGAGTGTGCGAGCCTTGACGGTCACGCAGGTGGCCAACGAGCCGGCTGTCATCGGGACGAACGTGCATCTGAACGCGCTGCAGACCGGCATGATCAAGTCGGCCTATGGAGTAGACGCGCTGAATGTGTTCGTCGAACCGTTTGGCCGGGCCGAGGGAGCGGTCTGGATTTACGTGCCCGACGGCTTGCGGGTCTCGGAGATGATTTCCACGTCCTCGATCTCCTCGAAGGGTTGGGCGTCGGGCGTCGTCTTGGACGTACCGCCGGAGGGATGTACGGTGGAGGTGCGCTTCGAGCCCGCCGCCTCGTAGGGGTTCGCGCCAAACGGACTTCCGGTCCCGCCAGCAGCATCGAATCCTGCGCCGAACTGGGCCCCAAACGGACTCATCCGGATGGAGCCGGCTTTGATCCGCTTGGCCAACTGATCGCGAATGATCGTGCGGTAGAAGGGTCTAGTCAGGGGGAAGAGCCCGAGGAGGCCGAACACGTCGGTCAAAACGCCGGGCGTGAGCAGGAGGGCACCGCAGACCAGAATGATCAGGCCGTCGATCAGGGCATCGTTTGGCGAGCGGCCGGCTCCGAGCTGAGTTTGCACATCCCTGAAGAGCTTCAGCCCTTGGCTCCGGGCCAGTGAACTCCCGAGGATCCCCGTCGCGAAGACCAAAAGCACGGTGTTCAGAAAGCCAATTCGCTCGCCTAGCTCAATCAACAGCACGAGCTCAACCAACGGCACAACGACAAAGAGCAGAAGCAGGCGCATGGGGGGTAGTGTTTGGTGTCTAGTTTTTAGTGTTTAGATCTCGGGTGAAATGGCCGCAATTCTCGCCAGCCTGAACTCGGGTCCGATGCTTCGGATTCCTCGCGAGTCATTTCATCGGCCAAACACGAAAGACCAAACACCAAACACTCGTGCGAAGCACGCTAATCCAGCTTCGTAATCAGCCGGGTCACGGAGGCTTCCGGCGAGGAGATCGAGAGGAGGTACGCGCCGGCAGGGAGGTCTGTTACATTGAGCACTGTGGTCCGG
>JBCDHV010000333.1:0-4987 GCA_038749615.1 Bacteroidota bacterium | reverse complement strand
GGAAAGGCGTCGAGGTACGCCGGCCCAAAGCCGCGCTCGATGTTCGTGAGCAGACTCGCCGCGATTCCCGACGTGGTAGCAAGGCCGACTTTGAAGCTCCCGGAAATCGTTTCCTGTTTCTCGGCAAGTTCGTCCTTGGTAATCCCGTCTTCCATGAACCGGCGAAGCTCGTTACGGGTCGCAGCGATGCCGGGCTCGAGTCCGTCGCCGCTGAGGGTGACGCGCGTGTTGAAGTGGCCGGTATGTTCACCGGTGAAGCCGTTCAGGCCGGCACGAATGCCGTAGGTGAGCCCCATCTCGTCGCGGACGATGGTCATCAGCCGAGCTGAGAAGTTGCCGCCCAGAACGAAGGTACCCACGTACAACGGGATGAAGTCGGGATCGGTGCGGAGCAAATCGACGGCGTGGCCGAAGCTCACGTCGAAGTTGGCCTTGTCGGGGATCGACTCGTGGATGGGGACGCCGGCTTGGCCCGCTGCTTTCCGTCCTTCGAACTGCTCAGGAGCCGGCGTGGCATTCCAACCGTCGAATTGGGTGCGCACGTCAGACCGGATGGTCTCTTCGTCGAGGTCACCCACGAAGACAAGATGGAAGTCCGCGCTCCGAAAGTGCTCGTCGTGATAGGCCCGGATGTCGTCGATGGTGATCGAAGAGAGCCGGTCGAGGAGGGCTGGCACACCCGGGTCGAAGTTGGGGTGCGCTTCGGGGTAGAGCCGGTGAGCCAAGGCCGACGAGGCTCGCGCGCCTGTGTTCTCATACGCTCGGCGGAGACCAGCGGTCACCTGAGCCCGAGCCTTTTCGAACTCTTCCGCGTCGAGCGCCGGCTCTCTCAGTTGTTCGGCCATCAGTTCTAGAACAGCCGGTATGTCTTGCTTGAGTGCCCGGCCCGAGAGGCGTACGCGCAGGGCCTCGGCATTGAAGCCTAGCTGAGCGCCCCGGTCTTCCAGGATGCCGGCCAAGGCAAACCGGTCGCGCTTGCGCGTTCCCTTGTCAAGCAGGCGCACCACGAGGTCTTGCAGCAACTCCTCGCCGGCAGCAAAGTCCGGATTCGTGCGGAACGACCCCCGCCAAGTCACCACGTCCTGGACCGGCGTGGGAAGCGTGTGGACGGTTGCTGGCCCAGCGGGCGCAGTCGTGGTTCGCTGGGAGAACGAGGACATGGAGGGTTGGATAGGTGGGCTGGATGGTTGATCAGGCTGGTGCGGTCTTCCGGCAGAACAGAAAGGGGGGAGGGAGAATTATGATTTGGGAATTATGATTTATGAGGAGCAGGAGCGATCAGCTAGATCGGTGAGTCTGGCTCGGTCTCCGGCGGACGATATCCCTTTATGGGCGTTGAGGAATCCCTTTATGGGCGTCGAGGAGGCAACTGCGGTCCTGTTTTATCACCACGGTCGCACTCATTCATAAATCATAAATCCCCAATCATACTTCTAAATCAATCGGAGATCGGGATGTAGTGGCCGACGGTGCGCTGATGCTCGACGAGGTAGTCGTTGGCAACTCGGTTCACGTCGTCCACTGTGACGCGCTCGATGCGGTCGAGGTAGGTGGCGTAGAGCGTCCAGTCGCCGGCCGCAATGGCTTCGTTGAGCTGTGCGGCAACGGCGTAGGGACCGTCCCGGCCAAAGGCTTCCATCGCGCGCACTTTAGCCTGGGCACGGCGAAGTTCGGCCTCGGTTACGCCGTCTCGTTTCAGCGTATCGACGGCCGCATTCATGCCGGCTTCCAACGTCTCGTGCGTGGTGTCAGGCGTGAGCGTGCAGTAGGCGGCGAACAGGCCTGGGTCGCGGTGCCGGCCGGCACTGGCATAGGCGTATGTGGTCAGCCCTTTGTCGGTGAGTTCGCGGTAGAACCGGCTATTTTTTCCTGAGGCCAAGATCCGGGCAAGCACGTCGAGCGCGTCGGTGTCCGGGTGCAGGCCGTCTGGCATCTTGTAGGCGTGCATGACTGCCCCCAGCTCGCCGGGCTGCCTCAACGTAATCCGCCGCTCGCCACGCTGTTCGGGCTCGCGGGTATTCATGGCGGGGATCTCATGAGGGGACGCCGGAATAGCCCCAAAGTACTCATCGATCAGGGCCAGGGCGTCTTCGGTTTCAAAGTCGCCAATGACGCTCGCCGTGGCGTTGTTCGGCCAATAGTACGTGTCGTAGAACGCTTTCAGGGCGTCTCGCGAGACATGCTCGATATCGCTGCGCCATCCGATCGTCGGGTGATGGTACGGGTGCGCCACGAACGCCGCGCTCCACACGTTCTGATAGAGCTTTCGTAGCGGATCATTGTCGCCCCGGTCGAACTCGTTCAGGACAACCGTGCGCTCGCTGGCCAGATCATCTGGATCGATCAGCGCGCCTCGCATCCGGTCGGCTTCGATGACGATGGCCTGCTCGAGGTGCTCGCGGGGCAGCAGCTCGTAGTAGTTGGTCCGGTCGAGCCACGTCGTCGCGTTGATCTGCGCACCGACACGTTGCAGGACGTTGAAGATGCTCGCGCCGGCGCGTTTGTGATGCCGCTCGGTGCCTTTGAACATCAAGTGTTCGAGCAGGTGCGTCGCGCCTGTGGTGCCAGGGCCTTCGTTTCGGCTGCCAACGTGGTAGGTGATCATGAACGTCGCCACGGGGGCCGCGCGGTCTTGCAGCAGCAGAACGGTCAGGCCATTCTCGTCGTGCCGGTACTCGTCGATGCCGGCGACGGTACGAACGTGGGTAAAAGGCATCTTGGGTGGATCGGTGGGTGGGTTGCTCGCCCTAGCTTCCGAGGTTCGAGGTGGGTGCCTGGGCAGCACGATGGCGAAGAGGAATCGTTCCGCCGGCTTGGCGTGATTCCCGGCAGCGTACATGGGAAAGGAGCCGCTTGGGGCTATCTTGGGCAAAAGGCCCGGCGTTGCGCCAGCCAAACGGGAGCACGAGAGAGGCTCGTCAAACAGAGCGTTATGTATGCATGGAGTAGACGTGTTCGGGATGGATTCCTGACGCTCATGCTTGGGGTCACGATGGTGAGTTGTGCATCTGAGTGGCCAAGTGAGACGCAGGCCGAAGATCGACAGGCCACCGAGTTTCCGTTCGAGTCCCATGACGTATCCGAACTCGTCGCGGTTGGTGACGGTGTGTACACGGCCTTCTCGTCAGCAAACCCCAATACGCTGCCGGATCGGTTACGTCAGTTTGTGTTGGATGTCAACGATCCGAACCCGCAGTGGACGTACATCGGGCACTGGCCGGTCCAGACGGATCGGAGCGATTTCGCGTGGCACACCTCGTGGATGGCTCAGTATGGATACGACCCTGACACGCAGATCGAGCACACGGAGGTCACCGCGACGGCCCCGTCGCCGTTGGACGCGAAAACCGTGTACTTCCACGTCTACAATCCGCCGGGCCGTGCCTGGGCGGCAGAAAACGGCAAGGAGCCGGCGATGTTTGCTGCCTTGTACCGGGCCACGGCCTCTGGAACGTATCCGGATCAGCGGTGGGCGATGGAGCCTGTTCCGGTCTATTACTCGGACGACACGACGTGGGAGCGCCGAGGGCCGCGTGCTGTGGATGCAAACGTGTGGACGGACGAAAGCGATGAGCTGTTCATGACGTTTGGATCGTGGGATCCGGAAGGAGGAAACGTCATCGTCATTGCAGAGATGGACGAACGCACTGGGCGTATCGAGGGCTTCGATGCCACAACCCCGGGCTACTATCCCAAAGGAGGCCTGGGCGCCTTCCACACCGTCGCCACCTTCGGAGAAGGAGCGTTCACTTTCCAACGGGGCGGCTACTACTATCTCTTCTTGAGTCTGGGCGGTTGTTGCAACGGCGTGGAGAGTACCTACTACACCGTCGTTGGGCGCTCAGAAAACGTCTTCGGGCCGTACGTCGACCGGGAAGGACGCTCGTTCTCCGAGACCTATGATGGAGCCTATCCCGGTACGGTGGTCGCTTCCGGCGTGAAGGGAGAGACGCGTTTCATCGGGCCAGGCCACCCAGGCGTTTTAGAGATCGACGGCCGGCTCTGCTTCACGTTTCATTATTACGACGCTGACGACGCCGGCACCGCCAAGCTGGGCACCCGAGAACTACAGTTCGACGACCAAGGGTGGCCTTACATCGCCTCGGAAGAGCCGTTCAGATTTCGATAGAATCAGTGGGCGTCTAGCCAGTTGCCTCCGCTGGCGGCATCGACGAGCACGGGAACGTCTAGCGGGAGCGCCTTGACCATTTCGGTTTCAATGAGAGTCTTTACGGCGTCCAGGTCGCTGGGGGCGACTTCAAAGACGAGTTCGTCGTGGACTTGGAGGATCATGCGGGCATCGAGGCCGGCGTCGCGGAGCTTTTCGTCGAGTGCGACCATCGCGATCTTGATCATGTCGGCCTGGGTGCCTTGGATGGGCATGTTGACAGCGACGCGTTCGGCAGCGGCCCGTTCACGGCCGTTGCGGCTGCGGATTTGAGGCACGTAGCGCCGGCGGCCGAGAAGCGTCTCGACGTAGCCCTGTGCGCGCGCCTTTTCGAGCAGCGCGTTCATGAACTGGTTGATCTTCGGGTAGCTCTGGTGGTACTGATCCATGAGCTCCTTGGCCTCATCGTAGGTCACGCGGAGGCGCTGGCTCAGCTCGTAGACGGAGATGCCGTACGGGATACCGTAGTTGACCTCCTTCGCTTTCCGCCGCTGATCTCGGGTCACCTCCTCAGGTGAAATACCGAAGATGCGAGCCGCGGCAGCTGTGTGAATGTCTTCGTTGTTACTGAAGGCCTCGACGAGCCCTGGGTCGCCGCTCATGTGGGCGAGGATGCGGAGTTCGATCTGGACGTAGTCGGCCGCGAGCAGCGTGTAGCCCTCCGCCGGCACGAAGGCGGTCCGAATCTCCCGGCCGATGCCCGAACGAACCGGGATGTTCTGCAGGTTCGGGTTCGAGCTGGAGAGCCGGCCCGTAGCCGTTACCGTCTGGTTAAAGTTGGTGTGGATGCGCCCCGTCTCCGGGTGTACGAGGCCGGCG
>JBCDHV010000332.1:0-5028 GCA_038749615.1 Bacteroidota bacterium | reverse complement strand
GTCCAGCAATTGACCCATCACACCGTCAACGGCTGCAACACGCGCCCCGGCGATCTCATGGCCTCCGGCACCATCAGCGGCCCGACGCCCGAGAGCTACGGTAGCCTTCTCGAACTGTCCTGGCGTGGCACCAAGCCGCTCTCGTTTGCCAACGGCGAGACCCGCACATTCCTGCAAGACGGCGACACCCTCACGCTAGCCGGCTGGGCCCAGGGCGACGGGTACCGCATTGGCTTCGGCGAGGCCACCGGAAAGGTTCTTCCAGCCCATCCTTAGGTCCTTATCTGTTCAAGACAGGACGATCTCCTTGCGCATCCGCGCCACGGGAATGTGGAGTTGCTCGCGGTATTTCGTGACCGTCCGGCGGGCGATTTTGTAGCCCTGCTCTTCGAGGAGGTTAGCGATCTTCTGGTCTGAGAGCGGTTTCCGCTTGTCCTCTTTGTCGATGATCTTCTCGATGATCGCCCTGAGTTCGCGGTTCGAGACTTCCTCGCCGCTCTCCGTCTCCAGGCCTTCGGTAAAGAAGTACTTCAGCTCGAAGACGCCGAAATCGGTCTGGACGTACTTGCCGTTTACCACACGGCTGACGGTCGAGATGTCCATCTCGATGATTTCCGCCACGTCCTTGAGAATCATCGGCTTGAGATGGCCAGGACCATTTCGGAAAAATGCATCCTGAATCTCGACCATGGCATGCATGACCTTCATCAGCGTGAGCCGGCGCTGCTGGATCGAACTGATGAACCACTTGGCCGAGTCGAGCTTTGTCTTCAGGAACTGGCGCGTCTCCTTGTCGATCGCGGAGGCCTTGTTCGCGCGGTTGCGTTGTTCGGCGGCGAGCTTGTCGAACATGTTGCGGTACTGCTTCGAGATGCGAAGCGGCGGCACGTTCTTGCCGTTGAGCGTAACGACGAACTCGTCGTTGATCACCCGGACGGTGAAATCAGGGATGATGTAGTTCTCGGCGGCTCGAAATTCGCCTTCGCCGGGCTTCGGATCGAGGCGGGTGATGAGTTCGAACGCGCCTTTGAGCTGCTCACGCGTGATGCCCATCTTCCGCTCGATCTGCTCGAAGTGCTTCATGGTGAAGTCCTTGTAGTACTTCTGAAGCATCCGAACTGCGACATCGAGGTGGGGCGTATCGGCCGGCAGTACGTCGAGTTGGACGAGCAGGCATTCTTTGAGATCGCGCGAGGCAATGCCGACCGGGTCGAGCCGCTGAACGGCGCTCAACACCCGCTCGACGTTTTCGCTCGACACGAGCTTGCCTTGCGTAAACGCGATGTCGTCTGCGATGGCCACGACGGGCCGGCGGAGGTACCCGTCTTCGTCGATCGACCCGATGATTTGCTCCGCGATAAGGTGCCCGGTCTCGTCGAGGTCGAGCATCTTCAGTTGGTCGAGCAAATGCTCCGACATCGTCGATTGATACGGCGTCGGGAGTTCGCGGCGTTCCTCATCGTCGACCCGGGCCTTGTGACCGTACGAGTCGTCATCGCTTTCGTAATCCCAGCTGATTTCCTCGTCCGAGGTGGTCGACGTCTCGTCGGCAACGGCTTCGACTTGCTGGGTGTCTTCTTCGGGCGGACCTTCCTCAAGGAGCGGATTCTGTTCGATCTCCTCCTTGATGCGCTGTTCGAGTTCCAGCGTCGTCTTGGCGAGCAGCTTGATGTACTGAATCACCTGCGGAGAGAGCTTCTGCTCCATCCGTTGCGATTGCCGCTGGCCTAATGATATGCCGAAGTTAGCCCCCATGCTCTCATCTACTGAGGTATGCCGATGCCCTGACTGAACGTCTCACACCGGCGCAATCAGCTGTACGCTGATCGAAAGCCCAAGTTTTGGTCGCGTTTTAGCCGCGCTGTGGTCGCCAGGCCGGCTCCGAAGTGCCGGCGTGCTTGCCCTCCCGGGGGATGAGTCTACGGCGTAGGGGGTCTGGTTGTCAAGACGGCTGGGCGATGGTTGGGTGGTTCGTGGTTGGGCGGTTGGTCTGCGCAACGGAACGGTTGAACCGCGCAAGCTATCGGGAAATTAGATTGCAATACACATATTATGGACATATATTCCAGTAAAGCGAAACCTACAGCACATGAAGCCCACCAACGATCCGAGCCTACTCAACGGGCACCAAGCCCCGCGAGAGGAAGACATGGAACGTAAACTGCGCCCGCAGACGCTCAATGAGTTTATCGGCCAGCAGAAGATCAAGAAGAACCTCCGGGTGTTCCTCACTGCCGCCCTTCAACGAGGCGAGGCGCTGGACCACGTCATGCTCGCCGGCCCGCCCGGCCTCGGCAAAACGACGCTCGCCTACGTCATTGCTAACGAACTCGGCGCAGATGTCAAGACCACCAGTGGGCCCGCGCTCGACAAGCCTGCTAGCCTCGCTGGCCTCCTGACGAATCTCGAAGAAGGCGACGTGCTCTTCATCGACGAGATTCACCGCATGCCGGCCCCCGTCGAGGAATACCTTTACTCGGCGATGGAGGACTACACGATCGACATCCTGATCGACTCCGGCCCCAGCGCTCGAAGCGTGCAGATCGCCCTCCCGCCGTTCACGCTCATCGGAGCCACGACGCGTAAGGGCCTCCTCACGGCTCCACTGCGCGCGCGGTTCGGGATTGATTTTCGGTACGATTATTACCCGGCGCATTTGCTGGAGCAGATCGTGGTCCGCTCGGCCGGTGTGATTGGCACGGCGCTCACCCCGGAGGGAGCCAGCGAGATCGCCCGCCGCAGCCGAGGCACGCCGCGCATCGCCAACCGCCTGCTTCGCCGCACCCGCGATTTCGCCGAAGTCGAAGGCGACGGCACGATCACCCAGGCCATCGCCGCGACCGCTCTCGATGCCCTCGACGTGGACGAAGCCGGCCTCGACGAAATGGACGCCCGCATTCTGCTGACCCTGATGGAAAAGTACAACGGTGGCCCCACGGGGCTTGGCACCATCGCCGTCGCCGTAGGCGAAGACGCCGGCACCATCGAAGAAGTCTACGAGCCCTTCCTCATCCAAGAAGGCTTCCTAGACCGCACCCCCCGAGGCCGCGTCGCCGCGCCCCGCGCGTACTCGCACTTCGGGAAGACCCCTCCGCAGAAAGAATTGGAGTTTCAGTTTTGAAGTTGGATGGGTGGGCTGGTGGGTAGGGGGAGCCAGCCGGCTGGGGTCTCAAACTGCTGACCCTGCATATTGATATCTGTTCTGATGGACTCTGTGGCCGTACTCGCTGTTTTGATCGCACTCATTGCCGGGGCGGCATTCGTTCTGCGTAGCAAAAGGCGGAAAGCGGTGGCGCTAGCTGCGCGCCGGGCCGAGCATGCCGAGGAATTACGGAAACACTTGGCCAAAGATCGAAGCGAAACGTACCGCAAAAGCACGCCCCGCGCTTGGGTCCAGATATTGCCTGATCCATCCGTGTTACCCAGGAACGCATCTCGCGCCGGCCCACCCTTCCACCTAACCACCAGCTCACCCCAAATCTTCACGCGTTCCGTGACAGTCTGGAGCCGGGAACGGGGTTATCTCTGAGGTAGGCCACTGGGCCGTGTGCGCCTGCCGGCAGAGCGGACGCTGTTTCAGCCGTCCGGAAAAAACCTGGGAAGGAGGAACTGCTGCGCAAGGCTGCCCCTACAACGTGATCCACTCACCACATTCCCGTAGGCCCACCCAAGCACCTTTTTTAAACGTAGAGAACGCAATGGCAGACGCAGGAATCCGGCCCGGGCAAGACATCACGATCATCGGGCGCGGTATGCAAATCGAAGGCACGCTCAAGGTTAAGGGCGATGTCCGGATCGGCGGCAAGATTGTCGGACAGGTCAAAGTCGACGGCCGGGTCATCACGACGCCCGAGGGCGTGGTCGAGGGCGAAATCGAATCCTCCACGGCCGAAATCGCCAACAAGGTCGCCGGCGATGTCACCGTGCGGGATCACCTCATCCTGCGCAGCACCGCTGTGGTCCAGGGCGATGTGAACGCGCCACGCCTCACCGTGGAAGACGGAGCCAAAATCAGTGGCCGGATGCAGGTCGGGATGAACAACCAGGGCAAGGGCTCTTCGTCCAAGATGGTGGGTGCCCTCGCGAACGGGAAGCGGTAGCTGGCTTTTGGTTGGGCTGTTGGGCGGGCGTCTCGTTCGCTTGAACGGGCTCTTTATTCCCCTAGTGCGGTTTTGAGCCGGCTGAGTTCTGCTTGGAGTTCGGCGACGGTGCGCTCTAGCGCGTCGACGCGGGCAGACAGGTTACCGCTGGATGCGGACGATGCTGAGGCGGCCGGCGTGGTGGATGCAGCGTAGGTCTCCGGCTTGGGTTTGCCGGTGAGCAGTTGCGCGTAGCGGTCGTCTTTCTGGCCAGGCCGGCGGGGGAGTTTTGTGACGAGTGCCGGCTCGTTCTTGGCGAGTCCTTCCAGCGTGGCCGCCACTTCTTCGAGCGAGCGGAAGTCGAACATGCGGTTCGTCCGGGAACGGATCTCCCCAAGGGTTTGCGGGCCGCGCAACAGCAACGTGCAGAGCACAGCGGTATCCCGGAGTTTGAGTTCGAAGCGCCGGTTCAAGAGATGCCGGTACTTCGGGACGCGGCTGACGACGCCATCGTGCGTGCCGGCGAGTTTGTGCCGGCGCAGTCCGTCGAGTCCATCGAGCACGTCGCCTTCGGAATACTTGACGACCGGGTCCCGGTTGCTCTTCTGGTTCGATCCCGATTGCAGCGCATTGACCGACATCGGGTACTGGTTCGGCGTCGTCAGCTGCTTCTCGATCAACACGCCGAGCACACGCGCTTCGATGGGCGATAAGGTCATGGGGATGTATGATTTGGGAATTGGGATTTATGAATGGGCTCGATGGGGTGAGGACTTCGCCATTCCTGTACGGTGCGAGACCGGAACGGCTCCGGGAAATCAGAGCTTCCGTTCAAAGAGAACTCAGGCCGCTCGGCGGGTCTTGAGGTGCGCGTCGAGATGCGCAGCCAAGTCGCTTGCATCCGCAGCGGCACCCGAGATGTGATGGGAACGTCGGCGCCGGAGAAACG
>JBCDHV010000331.1:0-5034 GCA_038749615.1 Bacteroidota bacterium | reverse complement strand
TCCATCCGGGCGTTCTCGTTTTCGTCGTGATGGGCCCCCACGGCGTACCGGCCGGCCGGCAGGGCTTCGATGATCCACTCGGCCTCTCCGTTTTTGATCTCGGCGATGTTACCCTGAAAGGCAGAAGACGTGAATGTCTCTTCAGAGTTGAAGATCGCGAGGCGAGCCTTCCCTTCGTCCGAATCAAACCCGGTCACGATGACGCGGAGCCGGCCTCGATTGCTGAGGCTGTCGGCGGATGTGGTGACAGCCTCAGTGGAGTCCGGCGCTTGAACCTGCGCCTCGGCTGTGCTCCATGCCGATAGGCACAGAACGAGAATGAAGGCTAGGGTGAGAGCGGAGGAAAAACGCAAGGCGGCACGTGTGTGGGTAAGTAAGGACGACGCGAAGATCGTGGTGCCGGCACGTTCCTGAACAGGCCTTCGAACGGCCGGTACGGCCGCGCCTACTCAGTGGTCGTTTCCGCCCGACAGGCGGCTGCCGCCAGGCTCACTTCCCCCCGACGATGGAGGCAGCGAACGCACCGACCAGGATGAGCGCGCCGCCGGCAAGCAGCAGGGGGCTGGCCGCCTCCCCAAGGATGGTGATGCCGAGAATCGCCCCGGCGAGAGGCTCCATGTTGACGAAGGCGCCGGCAATCGACGCGGGGAGTTGGCGCTGCCCCCAGTTCCAGAGGCTATACGTCAGCCCGGTACACAGCACACCAAGGCCGGCCATCGCCCACCACGTGAGCGGCTGTGTCGTGTTGGCAACGATGCCCACGGGAGAGCCATCCAGCGCCCAGGCAATCGGAATCATCATCGCGCCGCCGATGATGATGTTCAAGGCGGTCACGTAGAGGGCGTCGTGCCGGCGCATCAACTGCCGCACCACCATGATCCATGCGACCGCCGCCACGGCAGAGGCAAACACGAGGACATCTCCCACCAGCCCTCGCCCTTCGCCGGGCGTGCCTACAAGGAGCGCCGCCCCAGCCGTCGATGCTAGAATAGCCGCCCAGGTTTTCCAACCGGGCCGTTCCCCTTCGAACAGAATGCCGGCTATCGTCAACAGCACAGGAATCGTCCCGATGATGAGCGCTGCGCTCGTCGCGGTCGTCCGGTCGAGGCCTTCGAACTGCAACCCCATCATGACTGGTGCCATCAGAAAGCCACCGAGAAGCACCCACTTCAGGTCGCCCTTTTCTAGCCGGCCTCGCCGAAGCGCTGGGGCCAGCAGCGCGGCTGCAATCGCGAAGCGTCCCAAAACCACGTACGAAGACGGCCATTCCTCCAGCGCCCACTTCCCGAACAGAAAGGACGACCCCCAGAGGATATTCGAGAAAACAACGGCGGCAACGGCGGCACGCTTGGGCGAAACCTGAAGATCGGTAGTGGGCATAGGGTGCAGGTGGGAAGACGGCTAAAGCTCTAAACTAGCAATGAACGATTTAGCAGGCAGAGCCCTAGACGGGAACGATTCTCGGCTATGTTGCGAGCGGTGGGCCGGCAACTGTCTCATGGGCCTTTTCCCCGACTTCATCTGCGCCGGCTCGGAAAACACCTATCTTCTGCCCGCGCAACTCCCCACCGACAGCGCGTCAGCGGCATCCCACTCTCCGCATCCAGGGCGTTCCCCGGCCCGCATCCTGAGTCCTCATCTTGTTCCGTTTTTTTGTGCAGGGCGCTCTCGCGCTTTGCCTGGTGGGCCTATGCATGGCCCAGCCGACCCGTCATGTCATATGGGTCGATGATACACACGACGATTTCGACGGCAGCTTCGCCGCAATGTATTTGATGGCCCTCCACAACCAGGTCGACCCCGTCACTGGGGATCGTATCCGGTTTGGCATGTGGATCGTCGAGCCGAGCAATAGTGGTAATCACCGCTGCCCGCACCCCGACGCACCGGCCTATCTGAATTGCCCGCAAACGTTCGGAAACGATTACACGTCTGCCGGTCAACGCCTGGCCGAGGAGGTCCTGGCCCGAGCGGGTATCACTGACGTGCCGGTGTACAAGTCGTCCAACTTCCCGATGAACAGCACGTCGGGCTACTTGCCCGTTGATCTGCAACAGGATCAACTCGCCGCCCGCGAGCTCGCCCGGTACGTGTACGATCATTGCACGCCGGCCAACAAGTGCTTCATCGCCAGCGGGCACCGGGCCGCGACCGTCGTTTCTGCCGCGGCGCTCTACGGGTGTGACACGTGCGAATTTCCAGGTATGGAAGACCGCATCGAGCTGTCCCTGCTCAGCATGAGCCACGACAATGGCCAGTACGGCCGGCATGGCAAGAACTTCGTCGAGGACCAATGCGGATGGGGAGCGGCCTTCAGCAACTTCTCGTTTCCGGTCTACCACGTACCGACCCGCCGCAACGGATCGTCTTGCATCATCCTGAATCTTTGGCTGGAAGGCACGGCACAGAACTTCGAGTTCGGTGGGTACGGCACGCCGGCCGATGAGACGTTCCGTGTGTTCAGGAATGGGCTCAACTGGAATCAGTCGCCGGCTTGGAATAACAACCGTTGGCATTGGTGGTCCGATGTGCTGGCGCTCCGGCTTCAGCAGAGCAACTGCGGTGCCCCGCAACAGGAAGGGGCCGCCTGGATTCTGAGCGACTTGCTGTCGATGCATGCCGCGCTTTTCCCCTCGTCCACGGGTACCCGGGTAACCCAATCGGCTCCCCAGATCCGCCCGACGCAGTGCCGGGAGGCCTCAAACCCGTTTCTTTCGACCAGTGGCGGCCGGAATATCCAGACGTACACAGACTTCAACTACGGGGCTATCAAGACCCAGTACCTCGAAGCGATGGGCCGGTGGCCCGCCCGGAGGCGTGGCGTGCAAGTAGAACCCAGGTTGTGGCTCGCCGGTCCGTTCAGTGCGCCGCTCGGCCGGATGACCGCACACGAGCTGTCCACTCTGCCGGCTTCGCAGCCCTTTGCTGAGGCCCCGTGGAACTACACCGGTCCCGAGACGCGCTCAGGCTCCGCATCGGACGTGGTCGACTGGGTGCTCGTCGAGCTTCGGGTGACCTCGAGCCCTGGTACTTTGGTTGACCGGGGCGCAGGGCTGTTGCTCACCGATGGCCGCGTCGTCGGGCCCGACCGCCAGCCGCTCACCATGCCCGGTGCCGCCGATGGGGCATACTTCATCGTTGTGCGTCACCGAAATCACCTCGATGCCATGAGCAGTGCTCCCGTCTTGCTCAGCTCGCAATACCCGGTTTCCTACGACTTCCGGACCGGCCCGGACGCGGTGTACGGTTCTGCCGGCACGCACTCGCTCGGCAGCTCCGGCTTTGCCCTGAGTGCGGGAGATACGAATGGCGACGGGGTCATCGGCCTCTCCGATAAGTTCTCCGATGCGCTTCCGCAGAACGGCTCCGATGGGTACATCGCCGCAGACTTCGATTTCGATGGTCTCGTGACGGCTCTCGATCTCGTTCACTGGTACGACTCCTGGAACTTGACTAGCAGCGTACCGAACGACTGAGGAGGCCAGGAGGGGGGGAGGGATCATGTCAGGGATCGTCCTGTTTAGGCGAGCTGCGCTTAAAGGTGCACGAAACCCGCACGAAACACCCGCGCCGATGGCAACCTCCGTGGACATAATAGACCGCATCACCGACTCGCCTGAGGCAACGCAGGCGCTCGGCGCGGAGCTGGCTCGCTCGCTGCAAGCCGGCGACGTCGTAACGTTTTCGGGCGATCTGGGAGCCGGTAAGACGCACCTCATCAAGGGGCTCTGTGCCGCTTTTGGTGTGCCTGAACCGGCAGTCAGCAGCCCGACCTTCACGCTCGTCAACCAGTACGATACCCCAGATGGCCTCGTGATTTACCACATCGACGCGTACCGCATCAAGCATGTGGATGAGTTTCACGAGCTGGGGTACGAAGAGTACGTCTACGGTGACGGGCTTTGTCTGATTGAATGGCCCGAGCGCGTGGCGTCTCTCATTCCACCCGGGTCGGTCCCTGTTCAGATCGATCACCTAGGTGAGCAACGGCGGCGAATCCGCTGGGAGATCAAGTAGATTATCTGAATCATTCAACGGCCGGGTATTCTATGATCGGTATCGTGGGCGGCATGGGGCCACGTGCGGGCCTGGACCTTGCGCACAAGGTCATGGAGTTGACGCCGGCCCAGCACGACCATGAGCATCTCCCAACGGTGCTCGCCTCGCTGCCTCGCCGCATCCCGGACCGGGCACCGTATCTCCGCGGAGAGACATCTGTAAACCCGGCTGAAGCCATCGCGGACATCCTGGGGCAGCTCGATCATATGGGCGTTACCGTCGCAGCCATTCCATGCGTAACGGCGCATTCGGCTCCGATCATGACCCGCGTCCACGAGCGGATCCGAGAAGATGGACTCAGGCTGAAGCTGCTGAGCTTCGTCGAGGAGACGATCGCCTACATTCAGCGCTCGTACCCGGCGGCGTCTTGCATCGGTTCGCTCTCCACGACGGCCACGATCGCCTTTGGCGTGCTGACCAAGCCTCTGGTCTCTGCCGGCTTCACCGCCGTCGTCTGCGACTCAGAGATGCAGAGCCGCTTTGTCAACGAAACCATCTACGACCACACCTACGGCCTCAAAGCCGATGCTGACCCCGTGACGGACCGTGCGCGCGAGCAACTCCAGCAGGCGGTCCGGCAGCTGAGTGCCAAGGGTGCTGATGCCATCATTCTGGGTTGCACGGAATTGCCCTTAGCCTTACCTGAGGCCGAGTTCGAAGGTGTCCCGTTGATCGATCCCACCCACGCCGTGGCGCTCGCCCTCATCCATCATGCTACCCGTGGCGATGCCCTCCTGGAGGCTCGGGTAGACGCCCAACTTGCTGCTCACCCGTAAGTATGCACCTCGACGTCCACACGCCCGATTACGCAACCACACAGCATCATACGGAGGGCGGATTCCGGAACACGTTTGGCCGGCGGATGGCGTCCGTCGATGGCCGTGCGCTCCCGCTGTTCGTCAAGATGATGCTCGGCCTCAAGGACAACCGTCCACCGAAGGTCCGCATGCTGAGCACGTCCGACCTGCAGGCTCC
>JBCDHV010000330.1:0-5045 GCA_038749615.1 Bacteroidota bacterium | reverse complement strand
GGAGCGCAACCGCGCATCAGACCGCCGAACGATTGAGGACTACTTCGATCTCGTCGAAGACATCATCGACGAAGCCGAGCGGTGGAGCGTGACGTATGATCCGAGGTTCGGCTTCCCAGCAAAGATCTCAGCCGACTACGACCTCGACATCGCGGACGAGGAGCAGGCCTACACGATCAGCGCGTTCCAAGCGAGGTAGATTGCACGTGAGGGACGTAGAATGAGGAGAGCATCAACGAACGTTCGACACCAGATTGAGGCGATGCGCGCCGGCACACTGCGGTACGTACTTCTGCTTACGGTTCTGCTGCCGGCTCTGGCGCAGGGGCAGCATAGCTATGTCTTTCGCGGCGTGCCCCTGGCTGAGGCATTGGAGCGCGTGGCCCGGGAAACCGGTTTGCCTGTAGCGTACGACTCTGAGATCGCGGAGGGGCGCACGACGTTTTGTGCGATCGAAAACGAGCCGGCGGAACGCGTGCTCCGGTGCGTGCTAGCCGGCACGGGGCTGGACTTCGTCCGGCTCTCGTCGGGCACGTACGTGTTGACGCTGGCGAGTGAAATGCGCCCGCTCTACGGGGCCTTGTCTGGGATCGTAGTCGACGCCCGAACGGGAGAGCCCCTGCCGAACGCACACGTGCTGGTAGCCGGTGCCGGCCTCGGGACCGTTACGAATGCCGCCGGCCTGTTCACCTTCGCCGACTTGCTGCCCGGCCAGTACCCGATTGCTGTTTCTCACTTGGCGTACGAGGCGTGGAGCGACACGCTGTCGGTCAAAGCCGGCTCAACGACGCGCACCGATGCGCCGTTGTCCGAGCGCGCCTTGGTAGCTGCCCCGGTGATCGTCGACGCCGTGCAAGCACGCCCCACGCTGGCAACGGTGTCCATGCCAAGGCTGACGGGCCGGCCGGCCGCCGTGTTTGCGGGCCTGCCGGGGGTACGGCTGAACGAGGAAACAGACCAAGTTTTTCTGCAAGGCGGGGCCCCAGGCACGCATGCCCTGCGGCTCGATGGCGCGCCCTTGCTCCTTCCCAGGCGGCCGGCTGGCTTCGCCTCGCCCTTTGGCACGTTCGGGCTGAAGCAGGCAACCGTTCATGGAGCCGGCTTTGGGGCTGACATAGGAAGCCAGACCTCCGGCGTGCTTGAACTGACCAGCCACACCGGCGCGCAGACGAGATTCGACCTCGACGTGAGTGAGGTGGACCTCGAAGGGCGGTTCCAAGCACGATCCTCGGAGCAAGACGACGCTTCGTTCTCGGCGTCTGGCCGGTACAGTGCGCCGGCAAGCTGGCGGCCCGCTCCACTTGCCCAGCAACTCGACCGGTGGACGGCACCAGACCCATTTCTCCTGTTCGGCCCGTTGCGGCAGTACGACCTCGCCCGAAACGAAACGTTCGAAGCCTTGGCGCTTCGCTCCATCGCCGAGCCGGACCTGAACTTCGGCGATCTCCACCTGGCCACTCGGCTACGTCCTCGCCCGCTGCACACGTTTGATGCGTCTCTTTACGTAGGCCGGCATGAAATCTCAGGGTCGCTCCTTCCCAATGAACCCGAGGCCCTGGAAGCCAATAATTTTGACCGAGTGCTGCTCAGCGTTGATGAAGCTCAGCAGACCCGGACCTTGACCGGGCAGGCCCGCTACGAGGCCGTGCTGAACGCTCGCACGCTGCTGACCGTCCAGGCCCGGCGAAGCCAGTACGGTATGGACCAGGCCTACACGCTCCTGGATACCCTCACCTTTGCGCTGGTGCGACCTATTGACGATACAGGAGGGGAAACGCAGTTGATCGAGGTCGACTACTCCAAGCTTTCCACGCGGGAGCTAGAGTTTGTCGAGGACAGAAACCGTGCGAGTGAAACGGGCCTGTCGATCCAGATCGAGCACGCGCGGGGCCGGCACGATATCGGGCTTGGGGTCGAGGCGGTGCAGGCTTCCGGCTCGTTCGATCTGCTCACGGCCTCTCCCACTACGGCGGAGACGTTCGAGAACGTCCCGAGGCTGGGGCGCAGCTTCGGCATCCGGCAAGGCCGGATTGCCTATGACGAGGCCGGTATTCGTCTGGCTGCCCACTTGACCGACCGGATGCAACTCTCCAACTGGCTCACGGCCGACGGCGGCGTACGGTTCACGTATGTGCCTTCACGCCAGACTGTGTATGCTGAACCCCGTCTGGCGCTACGGACGGACCACGAAGGCCGGCTCGGGCGCCTCACCACCCGCACGGCAGCCGGCGTCTACCGGCAATTCGTCAACGAGACCGACGTGAGCGTGTTCAACGCGGGGTCGCTCCTGCCGGCTGTGCGCGTGTGGCTCCCCATCGATGGGAGCGTCCGCCCTCCGCTGGCCCTCCACGTGGCCGAAACATTGATCTGGCATCCAAGCCAGGCCACGGCGTTCCGGCTGGAGATGTACTACAAACATCTGCCCCACAGTCTGGCGCTTGCACCAGGCCTCCCAACGCTGCAAACCAAACAGGCCGACTTCTTGACCCGAGCTTCGGGCTACGCGTACGGTGGAACCGTCACGGCCAGCACGGCCCAGGCGTCCTGGCAAGCTCGGCTGGCCTACACGTACGGCCGTGCCCGGCAGCGGCAAGCGGGCCGCTTCAATGATCGGCTCCTCCCGGCTCCCTGGGACGAGCCCCACCGGCTCGAAGGGACGGTGGCTTGGACTCCGCTTTCAGGCTTGACGCTCGACGCCCGAGGCGAGGGCATCTGGGGCCGTACCTGGGCCTTCCGGCAGACGTATTACGACTACCTCGCCGGCTTCGCCCCGTTCGCCGGCTTCGACTTTGCGGCCCCGGACGAGCATGAACGGCCGGCTCACCTCGCCCTGGATCTGGGCACGAGTTATGCCCGCCGCTTCGGCCCTGTCACCGCCGCACTCCGCCTGGATCTCCTCAACGCCCTGGACCACACCAACGTCGCCGATTACCGCCTCCTCTTCGACGGAACAGACCTCGCTCCAACGCCGCGAGCGTTCCACAGCCGCACATGGCTCCTGACGCTCCGCCTCAGTCGCTAACCAAACCCTGGCTAGACGGTTGGGCAGCCCTTCATCTCTGACTGCCCAACCGCCCGTCACAAACCACTCAGAACAACGGCCGGTAGACGTGGCAATACGGAGAGCCACCTTTCACGTCGTAGTAGTGCTGGTGGTAGCCTTCGGCCGGATAGAACACACTGGCCTTGGTCACTTCCGTAGCTACGCTGAGGCCCTTGGTTTCGAGCTGACCGATCAGGTCTTCGGCGATTTGTTTTTGCTCGTCGTCCAGGTAGAAGACGCCGGATCGGTATTGGGTACCAATGTCTGGGCCTTGCCGGTTGACCTGGGTGGGATCGTGTGTTTCGAAGAAGAGCTTGGCTAGCGTCTCGTAATCGACCTGTTCAGGGTCGTACACGACTTCGACGGCCTCGGCGTGCCCCGTCAGACCCGTGCAGACCTCGCGGTAAGTCGGGTCCGGCACGGTGCCACCGATGTAGCCCGACTGCGTAGAAATCACGCCGGCGAGCCGGTCGAAGTAATACTGGGTCCCCCAGAAGCATCCGGAGGCGAAAATGGCTCGTTTCGTCATATCAGAAGGATTCGTTCGCTGTGTTGAGAGCGTCTGCCTATCCACGGATTCGCTGATCTGGCCGGCCCTCAGGCTCGAACGTGAGCGAGAGCGAGTTGACACAATGCCGCGTGTTTTTGGGCGTGAAGCGTTCACCGATGAAGACGTGCCCGAGATGGGCATCGCAGTTGGCGCACAGAATCTCCGTGCGCCGCCCGTCTGCGTCTCGTTCACGCCGGACGGCCCCAGGAATCTCGTCGTCGAAGCTAGGCCAGCCGCAGTGCGCGTTGAACTTGTCTTGGCTCTGATACAGCGCGGCGTCGCACCGTTTGCAGCGGTACGTGCCGGCTTCGTCGAGCGTGTAGAGCGCTCCGGTGTAGGGCCGCTCTGTTCCTTTGTGTTCGATGACCCAGTTTTCCGCCTCGGTCAGCGGCATGGGCGTAGACTTGTTCGTCATAATTGGTCTGGTGATGATGCAGGGCGCCGCTCAACAAAAAACCGCGACGGCCTGGGGGTTCCTGTTCCTAGAATCCTCTCGACTTTAGACTGATGAACAAGGCCGGTGGAAGCGTCTACTAGACGCCGACCCAACGCGTTGATTTTACTACTCCTGAGTGGCTCACCGAGCCCCTTTGTTACATCTCACGTTCCCCCCGAAATCAGTTTACTGGGCAGATATTGATTCGCGAATCACGTGCCCCAAATGAGGCTTCGGTTCCAGGTCTAATCCGTCAATGGTGACCGCCCTTTCTTTTATCATCTAATTTTCGTAGATTCCAGAATGTCGACGCCCTCCGTGCCTTCTCGTTTCTCACCACACCCTCCGAGTTCGGCATCATCTCTTTGGGTGCTCGATGCCCCCACGCATCTGGCCCTACACCCTACCCCTACCCTGGTCTTGTAGCGTGAGCCTACGCGTGATCCTCATGCAGTGACCTCGTCTGTCCTGCGTATCGTTCACTCAACGACTACCCTCCCCCATGAAGTACCCGAGACTCGTGATCCGGACGCACAATTCGCGCAAGAGCGCACGGCTGCTCCTCCCGGAAGGTGGCTCGACACCGTACCCGCTGTCGCAAGCCCACCGTTCCATTGACGCCGGCGAATATGAGTACGTCCGCAATGAATACGGAGGGCACATCTACGCCCGCGTAATCGACCAAGGCCCTCCTGAAGCCTAGCGCGACCAGCACTATTTCAAAAAAGGCCAGTTCCTCACGGGGCTGGCCTTTTTTGGTGGAGGAGTGGATGGTAGCCGTGAAGGGGAGTGGATGTGTGGTCAGGTGGATGGGTAGAAGCGTGGGGAGACCTGGACTTTCAGTGAACTTCGCCGTGTTCATCCTACCTGTTGGTTAGAGCATTTACTGAATGGTTCTGGCACAGTGGCGTATCTTCCCGTCAAAACACCATGCCCCGCTACTCGCTTGACCTGCGCACCCGCGTCCTCTCGGCCTACCACAACCGCGAAGGCTCCATCCGCCAACTCGCCCGGCG
>JBCDHV010000329.1:0-5058 GCA_038749615.1 Bacteroidota bacterium | reverse complement strand
GCCGCCAATGTTGCCGGCCACCGGATACGTCACGGCGAGCGCAAAGCCCGTGGCCACGGCGGCATCAACGGCATTGCCGCCGGCCCGCAGCATCTCGACGCCGGCCTCAGAAGCGTCAACTTGCGCCGAGACCACCATCCCACTATCGGCCACCACGGGTGTCCCAAAAGGCTGGGCGTGAACGGTGACGGTGAGCGCGAAGAGCGCAACGAGGCGGAGGGTGTAGGACATGCTCGGCGAGTTGGCGGTGTGATGGGCGTGACCCCCACAACTTCTGCCATTCCGGCCAGACTTGCCACACCCTCACGGCACCTTGGAGCCTCGCCCGCGTGCCGGCTGCCATACGCCGACGATGTCCAGAGCGTCGACGAAGCCGTTCAGGTTGAAGTCTTCGAGCACGTACTCGCCCTCTGTTCCGTTCTCGGAGACCCACGCGACTGCATCCCCGTTCGTCGTGTTGTTCAAGACATCAGCGTTGCCGCCCCAGAGCGCGTATTGCCCGTTGGGGAGCCGCTGCTGCGCGTTGGCACCAAACCCGAGCGACGCGCGAAAATCGATGGTCAACGTGCCGCTCGACCCACTGATAGACCGGGAGGTCATGGCGGCATGGTGATTCCGGTGCGAGAGTACCACGTAGTACGAGCCCGGAACCGCGTCCATCGTGGGCTGGCTCACGCCGTTGAGCGCTACCAGATGGCCCTGCTCGTTCACGAACACCGACTGCCGAGCCACGACGGTCGACGCATCGGTCCCGGTTCGTAATTCCACACAGATCCAGTCGACAAGCGCCGAGTTCGACGAAAAGAAAAACGGGTTCACGCTCGCCGGTGCGCCGCATGCGCTGTACGGGCTGGTCAGCGCCTCATCGTTGAGGATGCCGGCGACGTTGAGCCACGCGGGCATGAACCCGAGCGAGGCATCGTAGGCCCCACCCAACCACATGTCGATGTCGAGTTCAACGCCGGCCAGAGAAACCGCCCCTTCGTCTGCCCCCATGTACGGGGCAGCCATCGAGCGGGCGTCGCCATCAATATCTTCGGGCACGAAGAAGACCGGTATGCCGCGCAAGTCGATGTCGCCAAGGCTAGAGCCGGCTAGGTGGAGGTCGAACGGTGACGCCGCGCCGGCGAAAGTGACCGGTTTCGAGACCGAGTTCAGATCCAACCCCGTCCCTGCTTGGTAATCCGGCAGGCTTGGGTACAGGGTCCCTTCGACATCGGCCAGTTCGACCGTACCGTAGAGCAAGTTGTAATCAACGCTGCCGAAAATTCGGTTCCGGTTGTCCCATCTCAGTGGGAGGGCCTTGTCCGTGGCGTAGAGTACGTTGTTTAGAAACTCGACGATGAGCCCGTTGGTCTGCAACGCCGCATAGGAGGTCTCCACGGCGTTGGTGAGTACGGTGTTGTGAATGGCCCGAACGGGGCCGTCTTCGAAGTGCAGACCGGCTTTCGCCTTGACGGCGCTCGCACTGATGGCAATCATGTTGTTGTACACACCGTACGGGACACTGGCCGTCGTCGCGTTCACGGTGATCCCGATAGAGCCGCTCAGCAACGTGATGATGTTCCGCTCGATCTGCAGCCGTTCGCCCACACCCGCATAGATGCCGATGAACGCATCGCTCGCCTGCGACTGCGAGGTACTGACAGCGTTATCGATCAGGTCTGTGTCCTCGAAATTGTCGACATGGATGGCCCGGTCTACCTGCCCGAAGAAGGTGTTGCCTTCGATCGTATTGTCGTCTGCGCCGGCTGCGGTCAGGCTGTTGTTCAGATCGAGGCCTCGCCAGCCCCAGGTGAACGAATTGCCCTGGATGACGCTGTCTGACAACCCTTTGGCGGCGATGATCAGCGAGCCCTCGTCACTCGCCGTACTCGTACGCCCAGACAGCGTACAGTCGATGATCTCCACACTAGACGACTCCTCGAAGTTGAACACTTGATAGCGCGTTGACACGTTGGGGGCAGCCGGCGACGGCGCGCGCAGCGTGAGGTTTTCGTAGCGGACGTTTCTGAGGATGGCATCGTACGTGATCAGAGCCGGCCAGAACGGAAGGGAAACCCCTGTGTACTGGAGCGTCACCGCTGCACCGGTGGCCGGCTTGAACGTCACCTGGGGTACCGTCTGCGTGTAGCGCGTGCTGAACCGGAGCTGCTCGTCGTACGTGCCAGCCTGGGCCTCGAAGGTCGTCGCCCCGCTCACGCCGAAGAGTTCAAGGCCGCGTACCGCATCAGTGAACGTCAGAAAGCGAGGCTGTGACGCACTCGATGGCCCGAGCGCGTACGTCCCACTGAGAGGTCCAAACGACTGAGCCGGCTCGTGCCCTCCCATGTACGCCCACGCCGTACCGCGCCCATTCCCGAAGAGGTCCTGGCTCACGGCCGGCACCCGAGCACCCGCGAGGGCCGCGTGGTGGATGGACGTGCCGGCGAGCCGAAGATCAGGCGAGGACACCGACACGGAAACGAACGTGACCGGAGCCGACACACTGTTCGCGTTACCGGCTTGTTGATCGTCGGCCAGAAGCCGAATGTCCGTGTAGGTGCTCCCCGTAAGCCGAGCCAAGGCAGGCCCCGTCGTGTAGAGCAGATTGTAATCCGATGTGGACGCAAGCGGCCGGTACGGACTCCCGGCCGTGTTTGACAGCGGAAGACCACCGCTGGCGCTGATCAGAATGTTGTTCTGCAGATCGACGTTTTCGATTTGCGGGTCAATCGTCAGGAGGCGGTAGAATCCCAACGCGTCGGCGTCCGAGTTGCCGGCGGCGTAGACCGTGTTGTGGTAGACGCGCGTACCGCTCTGCCCCACCCAGATTCCCAGGTCCACGTTGGGGCTGTTGGCGTACACGAGATTGTTGACGACCTCAGCGTTCGCGTCGTGCCGGATGCCGTTGGCCCCCTTGATGACGCTGACCTCGTTGCGCATGACGTCCGTAGCCCGCAAGGCCACGAGGGCCGTGTAGGAGTCAAACGAATTCCCCCAGTCTGAGACCGTATTGTCCTCTACGGAAGAGAAGACCCCGCCCGCCGCGCCTCCGTCCATGTAGATCCCGTAGAAATTCTGATCCTCGAACGTGCTGTTGCGCACTCTGCAGAGCGTACAGTCGGTCGCAAATACGCCGGCCTGCCCGTAGATGAACGAGCTGTTCTCGACCGTCAAGCGCTCCTGTGCCCCACCAAAGATCCCGTCGGCACGCAGGAGGATGAGCTCCGAACTATCCTGGAACGAGAGCAGCCCGCGGAACACGCATCCGTCGAACGTCACATCTTCCCACGCATCGGAATCATCGAGCAGGACGAGCCGGCCGTACGGAGACGGGGCCGTCGCCTTGAACTCGATGTTTTCGAACCGCAAATGCGCGCCTCCATTGACCCGGACGACCCAGTTGGCGCGCGACCTCGCTGCGGAGTACGTCCACTCGGTGCTGCCGCCGAGGACGTTGGAGCGAAAGGTGACGAGATCGTCGGGCCGGCCGGTGCGGGCGAAGTCTTCGATGGTTACTTGCTCATCGAACGAAACGGCCCAGAGCCGGAACGTGACCGGCCCGGAAATGCCATGACTGTTGAGGTCCGCCACGGCCGCCGAGATCGTCGCGTACTCCTGCGTGACGCCGCCGGCGATGTCGTAGAACCCGGACAATTGCGCCCAGGCACACGGGGCCATCAACAGACACAACAAGGCCAAGAGACAACGGTTCAGAACAGACATGGGCACGGGGTCGACGCGTGGCGGAGATGCCTAAAAAAACGGTATTTCCTCTAAAATCCGGTCACCGTTGGCAAAAACGGGTATTTCGCTGCGTTACGGGCCGATAAAAGTGCCCATAAATCACGATCTGGGCCTGCAACTCCTTGTGTCGCTTAGTACTTTGGCTGCCACACTTGAGGAATTGCACAGCCAAAGCCGGCCCATCGCGTCTTTCCCCACCGACGCCACACGTCCAGGATAGCCGGCTCTCTGCATCCTCTTTTTAACCCACCACGGAAGCCTTCCTCCTCCCCGCAGCGGTTTCCCCCTGACCCCCGGTCCTACGTCATGACCAACGTCGACCGCGTGATCAAGGTGACGACCATAGGCACGGTCCTCGTCTCCTTGGCTATGATCGCGGTGTTTCAGATGATCTGAGAACCCTCTGAACCACTCCGGTCTCACGCTTTCCAAAAAACCCAGTCTCGTTGCTCTCGAGGCTGGGTTTTTCGTGTTTTGTGGGGGTGTGGTTTGTGGTGTGTAGATGTGTGGCACCGTTTGGATCTTCCCAGCACGCATTCCAGATCACGTACCAACGGACTACAGGAAGCGGTTCGCAATGCGTGGATGTGTAGCGAGCAGCGGGACGTTCTCGACGTAAACTACAGGCTCGACGTAAACTACAGGCCCACGCACCACAGACTACTTATCTACAACCCATCCGCTTCCTGTCACTCACCTCCAGACCACAATGTCCTCCTCTACGCAGGACCTCGCCTACGCCCTGCTTCGGGTGACGCTGGGCGTCAATTTTTTCGTCCACGGGCTCGTCCGGTTGCCAGATTTGGCGGGATTTGCTCAGGGCGTCGCCGGCTCGTTCGAGGGTACGCTACTCCCGGTAGCCCTGGCGCTTCCCTTTGCCTATGCGATCCCCATTGTGGAACTGATCGCCGGCGGGCTGCTGATCGTCGGACTGTTCACCAAGCCGGCCCTCGTAGTCCTCTCGCTCTTGATGATAGGGCTCCATTTCGGCATGGCGATCCGGCAGGAATGGGGCGTCCTGGCCGATCAGTTGATCTACGTCTTCCTCCTCTTCCTCCTGCTCTATCTCCACCGCGAGGCGTTCTCTGTGGACTTGCTTCGCGAGCGTCGTTCGTGATCCATTGGTGCGTGGTACACGGCGTGCGGGACGTAGCGGGTAGTGCGTTTTGAAGCTTCTCGGTACGCCCCACAGACAACCCATCCACAAACCACGCGAAAACGTACATTCCCCACCACCCATCCACACCTCCACCCGACACCCCGCCCACGCCTCCACTCAACATGGTCCTTTCCCCTCTCGACTGGGCGTTTATCGCGCTCTATTTCGTG